>CAZBPB010000169.1:5087-8181 GCA_964493565.1 uncultured Pleurocapsa sp.
CACCACCTGATTGTATGTGCGCTGAAGTTCTGCCCCGTGAATCGCGACCTGCGGCGTATTGTTCGTCGGGTGAAGCTGTGATGCGAGTGCCAATGCTTCCCACACTTCGCCTGTGCGGTCAACCCCCGCGCCAAAATCTTCAAGCGCATCAAATATCCGTTTGATAAACCAGATTTGATAGGATTCCGGGTAAAACGACCACGTGCCACCCAGCACGATCACTTCGATTTTGTCAGTAGGATGTCCGGTGTTGAAATAGGCGCGCAGCCGCGAATAGGTTTGCAAATACGGGTCAAACGCGTTCTGTTCTGCCCGCTGCGCCCCCGGCTCATCTGAGAGATAGCTCTTGGGCATACGCACGTCGTTCGGGCAAAACACACATTCACCGGGGCATGGAAAGGGCTTGGTCAGCACCGTCACCGGCGTGACTCCGCTGGCTGAACGCACCGGTTTCATCCGCAGCCGTTCAATAACCGTCGGGTCAAACGGTGGCAGATCATTACCGGCAAACTGGCGGTATGCGCGTATTAGCTCATCGCGGCTGAAGAAACGCCCGCCATCCATACGCCCGAATTTTTGCACCAGCTTGTTGATGCGCCGTTCGTCATAGGCGGGATCATCGGCAACAGGCTGCAAAATTGCAAGCAGCGCGCCGCGATGCGCATTGAGGTCAATTTCGTTCTTATATGGCATGGCTTGTACTGTTCACGTCTTGCGCTCATTGTACCAGCCATCAAAAATACCTGTCAGAGTAACCCCTCAAATTATCAGACAGGCGGCCTTGTTCCCCTCAGCTACCCTGTAGCGTTGGATATTGGGTGTCAGGGCAACTAATATGGCTTCTGCTTGCCGCTTAAATCATCTTCAATCTCGTCAAGTAAGGTTCTACCCCGCGTGGCATAAACCGCGTTACCCGCCAGTTCCACTTCCAGCCCGCCTACCAGCCGCACCGTCAGGTTATAGAATACAGCGAACATTGCCGCCGAAATCCCGCCTGAAAGCCCGGCAATGACAATGCCGACGGCGTAAAAGCACAGCAGCGACCCGATGCTGATTGCCGAAAAAATACCAATATCCCCGCCGCTGATGCCGCTTGTCGAAAAACTGGCGCTGTTGGACGAGCCAATGCTTGCGAAAAACAGGCTGGTCACCAGCCCTTGAAAAACCACAAAAAACAGGCCGAATATCGCCCAGAACAGCGCGTAAACAATCGCGCCAACCTTGAACGCGGAACTAACCCCAATACGCGACACTTTAACCATCGTTCACCTCGAAGTCGGGTTCGCCTTCCCTGTTCTCACTTTACCACGCAACATTTATAGAAATTGTTGGTCTTTGCGCCGCGCGCCTTTGCTCACGCTATAATGAGCGCGAACATCACCGCCATTGGAATCGCAATGGAAGCAAAGCCTACACTCGAACGCGTCTTTCAGGATACCGTGACGCTGCTGCGCCACAGCCACAGTCTCGCCGCGCTCACCGGCGCAGGCGTCAGCCGTGAATCGGGCATCCCGACCTTTCGCGAAGCCCAAACCGGCCTATGGGCGCAGTACGACCCGGCAGAACTGGCCACGCCCGAGGCATTCCGCCGCAATCCTGCGCTGGTATGGCAGTTCTACCAGTCCCGGCGCGCTGGCCTTGCCGATGTTCAGCCAAATGCCGGTCATTATGCGCTGGCTTCGTTTGAAGCGCGCTGTCCCAATTTCAGGATAATTACGCAGAATGTGGATGACCTGCACGAGCGCGCCGGAAGCAAAAATGTGACCCGTCTGCATGGTCGCCTGTCTGCAAATAAGTGCAGCGCAGGCTGTCGCGGTGAACCCACGCCGGTTGCATTCAACGAACTCGAATCACAGTCACCGCCGCCCTGTCCTTACTGCGGCGCTTATATTCGCCCCGATGTCGTCTGGTTTAATGAGATGCTGCCAGCCCGCGAAATTGCGACGGCAGTAGAAATTTGCCAGAATGCCGATGTGCTGCTGGTCATCGGCACCAGCGGCATGGTCACACCAGCATCGCTGCTGCCGGAAATTGCCCGCAGCGCCGGAGCCAAAATCATCGAAATCAACCCGCAGGTCAGCGAAATCACCCGTGTTGCCCATGCCCACATTGCCGCCCCGTCCGGCGAAGCACTGCCACGCCTGCTTGCTCTGCTGGAGTCTATGCCCTCATGATCCCCGTCAAAAAAGGATTTTTTCAGCTAGACAGCAGGTCGTACATCAATCTATTCTCTTTCAGGCGCGGCGGTGATGGCCTTCTCCGACTCATCCTTCTGATCGCCGTTTGCTTTGCCATGCCTGCTGGCGCGCAAAGCACCAGCCCCATCCCGCATGAAATCTTCATCGAGCACGGTTCAGCGCCGGAACTGCATTTCATCAATCTGCTGAATGGCGCTCAGACCAGCGCAACAGTTAACGGCAGCAATTTTCTCGTAACCCGTGACGGCGTGCTGTTTGTCAATGAAAACGGCGAAGTTCAGCAGATCAACGAACAGGGCGATATTAAGCCGCACCCGTTCATCCTCATCCCTGAAGAAACTCGCCGTCTGGATTGGACTGCTCTGCCAGGCGGTGATCAGATCGCGTGGACAGTCACCGTTGGCACGCCGCAAAGTCTGGTCACTGAAACATGGATCGCTCATCTAGACGGAAGCGATATGCGAATGGTCTTACGAGACGGCCCTCGCGACGGCATTCGGGCGTACCCGATCACCTTCAGTGATGATGGCGAAACGCTGTACATGGATTATCAGCCGCATACCATTGCCGACATTACACCGTTTCAGCAGTACGCGGCGCTGTTTGCCCTGAATTTGATTACCGGCGAAACCGCCTCGTTACCGGGAGAAGCCGGTTGCTACTGCGGCGGTGATATTCGTGACGGGCAGTTTCTACGTATGGCACTCGGCAGCGGCGGCTTCGATATTCGCGCTTATGATCTGACCAATGGCAGCTTGCATCTGCTAGACGGCCTTGAAAGACCCGATTTCACGCTCGGCGGTGATCTGATCATCGCGCCGGGCGGCACCCGCGCGGTGTACGCCTTATCCCGCCCTTCAGCAGAAAACGCTGAAACCATTTTCTTGCTGGCAGAT
>CAZBPB010000170.1:0-416 GCA_964493565.1 uncultured Pleurocapsa sp.
AACCGCTAAAGCGCGGTCACGTTCCAGAATGGCGCGAACGGCGAGGCGCTCATACAGCTTGATAGTTTGCATCAGCCGAAGTTGATCATCATGAATCGCGCCGACGGCTTCGGCACGAATGCCACTTCCATCTACCCAACAGCCGACCTCGACCACATCATCATCCACCATGCCTGTGATTGCGCCGCGATTCGGGACGTTGAGGCCGGTGTAGTGGGGTGAATCGTTCTGTATTGCTTCTACACAGCCAAGCGCCACACCTGCATAGCCTTCATCGTCAAATTCAGCGACAGTAGGGTTGGTTTCGCCTTCGGCGCGAGTGTGGGCCATATAGGTACGTTCGCGTTCGCCCATCACCTCATGATAGGCGGCGAGACTGGCTTGCGGATTGTCTTTGAGGGAGCGCAGGCGTTCCA
>CAZBPB010000170.1:444-3093 GCA_964493565.1 uncultured Pleurocapsa sp.
GTAGCTCACCCGTCAGGCGCATGGTTTGTTCGCCACGTGTCTCTGGCTTCTTGAGCAGGGCAGCAAGCGCTTCATCACGGTGGTAGAAGTAATGCAGATATTCATTCAAGAAGGACTGCTGCCAGCGGATGAGTCCCGGCGCGAACATGCTCAAATGGGTGGATTGTACGAAGTGTTCGTCAAACAGCAGGGCGGGGAATACGTCTTCTCCGCCGCTGGCATCTTTATCAACCTGTACGCGGGGCGTCCAAGAAAGATGATTCAAACCATATACGGTATGATGCACTTGCTCATTCGGAATATTCAGGTAACGGCTAACGGCATGTTGTGCGACATTGGCACTGTCGCAAATGCCTACAATTCGCTCGATGCCCGAATCGTGCAATGCCTGCGCTACTAAACCAGCGGGATTGGTAAAATTGTAGATCCATGCCCCCGGCTCTCCAATTTCTGCGACGATACGCGCATATTCAAGAATGGCAGGGATGCTGCGCATTGCCATGGCAAATCCTGCTGCGCCTGTGGTTTCCTGACCGAGCACGCCGTGACTGAAGCAGATACGCTCGTCAGTGGCGCGGCCTTTTTCCAAACCGGGGCGAATCGCCGTGATGATATGCTTTGCGCCATTGATCGCGGCATGAGCATCGGTGGTTAGCGCCAACTTGAACGGCGCTTCATTAGCGAGCGACTGGCATAGGCTGCCGATTAGCGAGAGCTTTTCAGCATCCGTGTCCATCAGCCAAACTTCGGTCAGGTTAAGCCGGGCTGCGCGTTTGATAAGGGAAGGAATTAGCCTTGGGGTACGTACACCACCGCCACCAATGATTGTTAATTTCATGAGTCGATCTCTGCAATTGCGCCAAACTTAATCTATTATCCCGCCATCTACGGTCATAGACGAGTCCCGTTCACTCCAAGAACGAAAAATGAGTAAATGATGAGAAGGGCTTGAGGTTGACGTTACGTCAATGTCTAAGATGGCAACATCAGCGTAGAGGATGATGGGATGTTCAGCGTAGGCGAATTTTCAAGAATTGGGCAGGTTTCAAAACGGCTGCTTCGTTATTACGATGAGATCGGCCTCTTAAAACCTGTGCGCATTGAGGTGGACAGCCAGCGGCAAATTCAGTTTTATGTCCGCTGGTATATCAACCGGAAATTGGGGAATGTTTTTGCTGATCATTCTGCGCAAGAACAATTGATGCAGTCGTCATCCTTGCCGCACTTGATCTTACGACCAACCTACTTGACCTACGCAGCGGGAGCGGGGAGGGTCAATGTTTCAACCGCCAACGAACGTGCCGATGTTCGGGCGGCAGTTGCCCGCGCTGATGTGGCTGCTTTTGCGTTGGAAGCAATAGAACGTGGAAATCATCGCGGCGCGCTGACTGCGGCGAGTTGAGATCGCTTTTTACGGGGGCAAATCCCGGATTGTTTGATAGCCGGGAGGTTGCCCCACTGTTTGATGACAATCGAGAACCGAATCCCGCACATTTATCGGGTTTGATCCGGTCGCCAATCTGAAGTTTGCTTTTGTGTTGACGTAGAGCATGGAAAGCCTATACCCGCAAGCAGACTACATTCGCATTTCCTTTAGCGCCAGATCAACTGCCTGATCCAGGCTTAATGCCTGCCCCGCGGCCTGTGCTTTGTTGTAGGCAGATTGAGGAAACTGCTGCTGCGCGCGATTCAAGTACAAACCATAACGTTCCCGTTCGCGAGGAATAAGTGGCGTGCCAAGTGTTTCGCGATGCGCGGCTGCAGCCCAATAAATTTGAATTGCAGTCTCAAAATTCCCCTGATCAATAAGCACAAAGGCAATCAATTCAAGCGTTTGCACGAGGCTAAGTTTGTCACCAAACTCACGCAACCGTTCAATGCCTTCAGAATATGAGGTGACGGCCTCGTTCAAATTTCCTGTATAGTGGTTTAACTCACCTAAATTCACCAGCACAATCGCCATGTTGATGCGTGAATTGATCTTACGGGCCATTGTTAGCGCACGATGATAATGCTGCTCAGCAATCTCGTAATTCTCTAATTTCAGTTCAGTTACGCCTAAATTAGAAAGCATGACCAGGGTCATTTCTTCTTCATTCATCTGCTCGGCGAGGGCTACAGATTCCTCGAGATAGCGTTTTGCAGCGGGGTAATCCATCAATTCCTGAGAGAGCAGCCCCAGGTTACCCAGCGATTTTGCCATCATATTCTGATTTTGTAGGTCTCGTGCAATTTCCAGATTTTCAACAAAAAAATCATGCGCGCCTTCGTGATCACCCATATTCAGACTGATATAGCCAAGATACATTAGTGCGCTTGCCAAACGTACCTGATCGGCAAGTTCTCTAGCAAGCCCGGCTGTTTGCTGAAGGTACTGCCCAGCGACTATAAAATCACCCTGTCGCCATGCGAGTACCCCCGCCGCGTTTAGCACTCGCGCCCGCAGTTCAGTTTCTACCGTTTCATCTGACAGTTCAATTGCGCGGCTTAACCATTCGCGGCCTTCGGTCAAATAACCACTGCGCTGCCAGAAGCCTTCTGTCGCGGCGCATAAGCGCATCAGGGGAACAGTTTTTTTCTGGCTTGCTAGCCATTCCAATGCTGCGCGTACATCCTCATAATAGTCAAATGTGCGCTCTTCCTGGTTCG
>CAZBPB010000170.1:3103-8136 GCA_964493565.1 uncultured Pleurocapsa sp.
ATGCATTCTGTAAAGTACAGCGAGTAGATATCAAACGTCGCATTCAGATGGCTTGTTTCTTGCAGTTTTTCTCCAGCGTAACGACGTAGCAGCGGGTGCAGGTCGTAGCGATCTTTGACATGACTGCGTACCAGCGATTTTTCGATCAGCGATAACATGATGGTTGGTGTCGCTTCTGCGACTGATTCTGAAGCCTGCAGATCAAACTCATTCTGAAAGGCCGAAAGACGGGTTAGCGTATCTCGTTCCGCTTCGGTGAGCATTGACCAGCTATGCTCGAATAGAGCGCGAATGCTGCGATGTCGCTGAGGAACATTGCGCAGCGCGGTCTCCAGAAAACCGAGACTTTGCTCGATCTGCGTAGCGATCTGGGCAACCGACATTACACTCGTCCATGCTGAAGCGAGTTCTAGCCCAAGCGGCATCCCCTCTACGAGAGCGCAGACGCGCTTCACACCTTCCGGGTCATTTTCCAGTGAAAAGTGTGCCTGCACACGGCGTGCGCTGTAGGCAAACAATTTCACGGCGCCGTACTGTTCGAGATCAGTCACTGATCCGGCAGGAGGGCATTCCAGCCCTCCGATGGGCAGCACCCATTCCTGCTGAAGCTGAAGGCGTTCGCGTGAGGTCACGATCAGCTTTAACCACTGTGTATGAGAAAGCAGTTCATCCAGGGCTGATGCGCCATCCAGCACATACTCGAAATTATCCAGTACAAGCATCAGGCGTTTATCGTGCAAGTAATCAATTAGATCTTCGAGAGGGTGATTGCCGGGCGGTAGTTTCAATGCAGAGGCAATTGGCGGGATAAGATAAGATGGCGAGTCTACCGGGTTAAATGTGACCAGATAAACCCCATCATGATAGTCTGCAACCCGCTCTAATGCAGCTTGTAATGCAAGGCGGGTTTTGCCAGTGCCGCCCGGGCCAACCAGCGACAAAAGGCGACAGTCGGCATTGTCTAGCCGTTCCGCGATATGAACTTGTTCGGTATACCGTTCTATAAATGGCGTTGAAGGATAGGGCAGGTTGTGCTTGGGTGGCTGCGCGGGGGCGATAACCGCCACAGCGCCTTGAAGGATCTGCTGGTAAAGGTGTAAGGTTTCTGTATCTGGCTCAACGCCCAATTCCTGTTGCAAAAGTCGCTGGCAAGTTTTGAACTGTGTTATTGCGGCACTGCGCTCACCCATGCCAACTTGCAACCGCATCATCTGACGATGCGCATCTTCGCGCAGCGGGTCTAACTGTAACAGGCGCGTCGCATAATCAATGCCATCGGCATAAGTACGCTGATCAAGAAACTGTTCGACTAGTTGAGATAGCACGGAGATCACCCCCGCGCGCAGACGTTCTTGCTCGATTAGCCGCCAATCATCAAAACCTTGACTATCGCGCAGATGAAATCCAGCCAAAAAGTCACCACGATAGAGTTTAAGCGCAGCATCTAACTCTCGTATGAGCGTGCGGGGTAGCCTGCCAGTACGTAACCTCGAAATTTCCGCTTTTTCGAGGGTTGCCGTCAGTTCGCGAAAGTCCGCTTTGATCGGACTATAAGGGTTAATGGCAATGGTTTGACGCGTTACGACGATATAGCCCTCAAGCTGTTGTTGCAGGCTGGAAAGCGCCATACGCAAATTTGCCATCGCGCGCGCTTGCGGCACATCATCCCACAGCAAACCGGCCAGAAATTCACGGGAATGGTCGCGAGGCTCACAGGCGAGATAAACTAGCAGTGCGTCAACCTTGCGTGAGACAAAACCGGTAACGGTTGAGCCACCACGCTGAATTGTTAACCCCCCAAGCGTAAAGAATTCAAGCGGTTGTGTCATTTGTTATGTACGTCATCGCCGATTGTGAACGATCAATCCTTTACTACTAGTAGTATAGGCAACGTAGATGATCCGTACAACTTGAATAGAACCCAAAATTAACTGCAAAAAAGTTGTAAATGAAGATATTTGTTGACGCTAATTGACGATCTCTTGACGATTTTTTCCTATGGTTGGTACAGAACTGATGATAGGGGAAAAGTGGGTCATGCGCTCAAAATTTATGTTCATTGCAACTTTGTTGATAGGTACGCTGATTTACATTCAGCCCGTTGCTGCTTCGGCTACGATTACGATAGACACATTTGATGACGATACACTACCGAATCTAATTGATGGACAGTGCCAACTGCGCGAAGCACTGCAAGCTATTGGCGACGTGTCTTCAGGCTCGGATACTGATATAGATGGCGTGGTTAATACAGTGGATGGCTGTGATGCCACGAACGGTGATGGGATATACACCATTCAATTTGCAAGTGGCGGTACGTTGTTTATTGACGATGATCTGGATACGCTGCCTGAAATTCCACCGGGGTATAACGTGACGATTGACGGTCAGAACAGTGTCACGATTCAGCCGTCTGACGATAGTTATGCCTTTAACATCGACTCTGGCCGCACCATGCAATTTATCAATATCACCTTTGCCAACGGCGGACAGGCAATCTTCAATAGTGGTGGCGACATCATCATCACTGATTCGACCTTCAGTAATCTGGAAACTGGCTTTGAAGGCGGCGCGGTGCGTACTTATGGGGGGTCGCTAACTATTACTGATACCCTGTTTACAGACAACACCTCGCACAATACTAATATTGGCGGCGGTGCCCTGTATACAAGCGGAGATACCATCCTTAATAACGTGACTTTCCAGAGCAATGAAGCGGATCGGGATGGCGGCGCCATTTATATGGCGAGTTGGTCTGTGCAAATCAATGGCGGAACCTTTAATGCTAATGTTGCGAATGGCGCGCAGGATTTTCAGGGCGGTGGCGCAATCTACAATCAGGATGCAACGCTCACGATTGATGGCGTCACCTTCAGCGCGAATCAGGCGACTGATGGCAGCGGCGGCGCATTGTATCTGAACAGTGAGACATTGATCACCGGATCCGTATTTAGCGGAAACTCTGCCGGTGGTAATAACGCTGCCGATAACTTCACAACTGAAGGTGGCGGCGCAATCTATGTTATTGATGAAACAACGGTCAGAAGTTCAGCCTTAATTGGCAATACAGCAGTGAACGGCGGCGGCGTAATGTTCCGCACTGGCAACTACACTATCGTTTGGGACAACACTACAATTGCCAATAACGTTGCAACCAGTAATGGTGGCGGTGTGTATTTTGGCCCCACCTTCAACAACTTCGACATCACGCTTTCCAACCTGACGATAGCTGGAAACATGGCGCCAACTGGCGGTGGTGTGGCGGTTGCCAGTGATACTGGTTTTGCTAAGCTGTATCAAACACTCGTCGCCAACAATACTGGCGCTGACTGCAACGGCCCGATTGATTCTATCGGGTACAACCTGATTCAGAACACTTCGGGATGTACAGGCCTCCAACTGACGGATCGTGTGAACATTAGCGCGGATCTTGGTGTTTTTGCAGGCGATCATTATTTGCTGATGCCCGGAAGCCCGGCGATTGATGGCGGTAACCCGACTGCTGATTCTTGCCCCTGGTCAGCGGATCAGAAAGGTGGACCGCGTCCGACAGATGGTGACCTTGACGGCACGGCTGTTTGCGATGTGGGAGCAATTGAAATGCCACCCGGCACAGGTGGCAATAACCCGCCGGTTGCCATCAACGACAGCTACAATACCGATCAGGATACGGTCTTGTTCGTGCCGGCAACGGGCGTTATGGGCAATGACACTGACCCGGATGGTGACCTGATCACGGCTGAAATGGTGGGCAACGTATCAAACGGAACCCTTTCATTCAGTGCCGATGGGTCGTTTACCTATAACCCCAACAGCGGGTTTGCCGGTAATGATAGTTTTACCTATAAGCTCTCTGATGGTGTACTGCAAAGCAATATTGCAACCGTGAACATCACTGTAAACGGACCGAACGCAACGCCTATTGCGGTTGATGACAGCTATATCACTGACGAGGATACGCTGCTCACAATGATTTTGCCCGGGGTGTTAGGGAACGATACGGATGCTGAAAACGATACACTGACGGCAGTGTTAGATACAGATGTGAGCAGCGGCATATTGGCGCTAAGCTCTGATGGTTCGTTTACCTATATGCCAGCGCTCAATTTTTCAGGAACAGACACGTTCACTTATTACGTAAGTGACGGGACTACCAGCGGCAACAGCGCTACAGTGACCATTACCATAAATGATGTCAACGATGCGCCGGTGGCTTTAGACAACAATTACGTCACGGATCAGAATTTGCCGATTAATGTTTCTGCGCCGGGCGTGTTGGATAACGATGTGGATGTTGAACTGGATGTGCTGACAGCGGTGCTGGTGGACGACGTGACCAATGGTACGCTAACGCTGAATGCTGATGGCTCGTTCGACTACACGCCAGATAGTGGCTATAGCGGCAGCGACAGCTTCACTTATAGAGCAAATGACGGTACCGATAATAGCAATATTGCTACTGTGAGTATCACTGTAAATCAGATCATCAATACATCCCCGATTGCCCTTGATAACGCTTACGCAACCGATCAGGATATGCAGTTGATAATTGCCGCGCCGGGAGTGTTAGGGAACGATACCGACGCAGATGGCGACGCGCTGACGGCTGCATTATTAAGTGATGTGGGCAATGGTACGTTGGCCTTCAATGCAGATGGCTCGTTTACCTACGTGCCGGATAGTGGCTATAGCGGCAGCGACAGCTTTACCTACTATGCGAATGATGGTTTCGATTTTTCGAATAGCGCGACGGTGACGATTACCGTCAACGCAGTCAATACAGCGCCAGTCGCCAATGACGATAGCTATATTATGAACCTGAACACCACGCTCAATATCTCTGTACCCGGCGTACTAGGTAACGACTTGGATGCGGATGGTGATACGCTGACAGCCGTGTTGGATACAAGCGTTAGCAATGGGACACTCGCGTTGAACCCGGACGGTTCATTTAGCTATACACCTGACACCGACTATTTTGGCAGTGACAGCTTCACTTATCATGCTAACGATGGTGCAGATGCCTCGAACGT
>CAZBPB010000171.1:0-1473 GCA_964493565.1 uncultured Pleurocapsa sp.
CTGCCAATGCCGGATGTTGAATGCCGCATTGTAAGCCTTGATGATGATGAGGTAGATGTTCCGGTCGGCGAAATTGGCGAGTTGGTGATGACCGGCCCGCATTTAATGGAGTATTACCACAACCGCGCCGAAGAAACTTCACACACCATCCGCGAACGAAATGGAAAGCGCTGGCTGTACACAGGAGATATCGCGCGGATGGACGATGATGGATACTTCTATATCGTTGACCGCAAGAAAGATATGGCGTTAGTTGGTGGATTCAACGTGTATCCGAATAATGTAGAAAAAGTACTGAGCGAACATCCTGCCGTTCTAGAAGTTGGCGTGGCGGCAATCCCCCATCCTGAAAAACAGGGGCAGGAAGCGCTCAAAGCGTGGGTTGTGCTTAAGCCGGACCATACCGCGACAGCCAAAGAACTTGAGGAATTTGCTTCGCGTTCCCTGGCAAGATACGAAGTGCCAACGCGCTACGCGTTTATTGATGCGCTGCCCAAGACCACAGTTGGAAAAACGCTGCGTCGTGAGCTGATTGTGATGGAACGAGAAGAGCAAGAACGCAAGAAAGCGACCGTGACTGAGAAGACACCTGCCAAATAGATTTGTTTAACAGGGGCGAGCCGACAGTCCCACCCCTGTTAATTCTTTACTGTCGGGGCTTGCCGTTCACCACGATAGAAAGCTCGTGCAGGGGCACGATTCATATACCACAGCACGTACAAGGGAATTAAAGTTTGCAACACAATCGTGCCGCAGGCAGCCTGACGCGTGAGAGCAGCGCCAGAATCTATCCCTTGCTCTATATCAACAGGCGCAATAACGGTTAAGATGCTTTGCAGCAGGCTAATGATAGTCAAAACTAGAACCGCTGCCAGCATAATCCAGCGAATTTGAGGGGGACGACCTCGCCACGCAAAAACTGCAATAATCAGAAACACGATTGCGATCACTACCTGAATGATTAAACCAGTATTGGCAGCGCCGGTTAAATTTCCGCCCGTTGCCATCGCCTCAGCCTCTGGAGAGGCCGATGTTTGCGGCAGTACGCCAACTGCCGATTGAAACCTCGCTTGAATTAGCAAAACCCATATCACTTGCATGAGCGGCAGAATCGAAAATAAAATCGCACTGGCAATAATGGCCAGCGAAAGACCAAGCGTTCGCGTTGGAGATGTCTCGCTCATCTACTCACCAGTATTAATAATCGCGACATTTAACTGGACATTATCTTGTATGGGCAAAATTGCATTCACCTTATCACACGGTAAAATTAGGGCGTTGATACTACAATTTTCTTCCAAGGAGTACCTGTGTCCGGCATAAGAAACCTTCTGGAACCCATTCTGGTCGAAATTGAGAAATTCCCACAGCGCGGACGATACTTGTTACTTCACCCAGAGAGCAAATATAGATCTCTGGTAGTCGCGGCACTTCTTCAAGGCCGGAGCTATCCGGTATTTTACTACGCGCTTG
>CAZBPB010000171.1:1483-3435 GCA_964493565.1 uncultured Pleurocapsa sp.
ACCCGCCTTCCTGAACGGACTCATCCATACAGTCAGCAAGCAAAAAGCAGGTTTTGGAAATCATCTGCTGCTGAAGTGGGATGATCCCGACCTAAACATAACCGTTGAGGCGGCAGCCGAAGATATCGCAGAACTCGGTGACAAAGAGCCTTTTATTCTGATCCTTGATGAGTTTGACCGCAGCGATGCCGCTGACGACATTCAATTTTTCCTTGAGCAACTTGCTAACCACCTTCCAGACGGCTGCACCATTCTGCTCAACAGCCGCACCGTACCGCGTATGTCGTGGATTTCGATGATGGCGAAAGAACGTGGCATTATACTAGATGATGCTCAGCTTATACGGGAAAACTTCTATCATCAACGCAACCAATCCAAAGATGTTATTGAGGTTTTTGCCCTTGGGCCGGGATTCGTATTGTTAAATGATGAGCCAATTGATACCTGGGAAGGCCACCTACCACGCCTGCTTTTCTTTTACGCACTAGATAGACCTGCAATCACCCGCTCAGAAATATGCGCAGCATTCTGGCCAGACCTTGATAGTGATCAGGCAGTCAACGTGTTTCATGTTACCAAGCGGCGATTACACAAGGCGCTGAATGTTGATGTGCTCATTCATGAAGATGGTTACTACCGTATGGCGTCGAATTTGCGGGTAGAATATGATGTCTCTGATTTTGTGTCGCAGCTTTTGTTTGGACGCGACATTGAAAATCCGAACCGGTACGCCGCAATGCAAAATGCGCTGGATATCTATACCAGTCCCTTCCTACATGGACACAGCGACCCCTGGATTGAAGCACGGCGCGCAGATTTCCAAATCGGATACCTGGAGGCTCTTGCGCAAATGGCAGAATTTAAGATTCAATCCAACCAACCTGAGCAAGCATTGCGATTGCTGCAAAAAGCCATTCAGGTAAACGATTCGCAGGAAGAGTTGCATCATAGCATCATAAATCTATTTATCAGGCTAGGGCGCCGCAGCGAAGCTGTTAGCCATTTCCGTAAACTTGAGCGAAATCGCCATGAACAAGGGCAAACGGTCTCTGATGCTACGGTTGCACTATACAGGCAAATTATTGGATAAATAAGAGCGCCATAAACGGAGCTATTTCTAACCAGAACCATCTGAAACGTTAAGGGCGGCTCATTGATCGCCCTTATGCAACCGGTTGTACTGTCCACTGCATCGGGTCAACTGGCACACCATTCACCCAGATTTCCCAGTGTAGGTGCGGGCCTGAAACACGTCCTGTCGCACCAATCGCGCCAATCACCTGTCCGGTGCTAACGACATCCCCCACCTGCACATACTGTTCGCTCTGATGCCAGTAGCCGGAATAAACACCCCACCCATGATCAATGACTGTGGCGTTGCCTCGAATATTCAATGTGCCGGCAAACACCACACGACCGGGTGCCGGCGCAAGGATCGGGGTTCCCGGTACGCCGCCAAAATCGGTTCCGGTATGCACGCGCAGAATATCACCGGCATTGTATGAGCGTACATTCCCGAAACCGGAAGTGATTGTTGCGGCAGCAGGAAGACCAAACGTTCCGTCAAAATAGCGCTCAGGGTTGAATGCAGACATGAACGAACGCAGCGAGTTCAGTTCAGCCTCCTCAACCGCGGGGTCTAGCAGCAGGCTGCTATCACCGGTTACCAGGATATTATCCGATTGGAAGTAACCACCTGACACTACCTGAACATTTGCAGTCAGTGATACAGTTGCACCTGCCGCATCGGTAAAACTAAAAGTTGCCGGGTAAATCCCCGGTTCTGTACCCACCGGAACGCCAAAGATAGCAATAAAACTGGTTTCGCTTCCGTCAGAAGCAACGGAAGCAATCTGATCCAGAAAAGTGCCTGAAAGCGCGACCGGGGACGAGGACTGTAGATGAAACCGTCCCGTCTGTCCCTCGATCAGCACGATTGGCGAAAGGTCAAA
>CAZBPB010000171.1:3530-4439 GCA_964493565.1 uncultured Pleurocapsa sp.
GTGGTGCCATAACTCTGCGCGATCCGGAACAAAGTTTCACCGCTGGCGACTGTATGCACTACCGCCGGAGGCATATCCAGAGATGCGACCTCTGGCACTATTGTCGGCAACGCCTGTGGCAAGGCGATCATCAAGCCCTGCCCCACGTAAATGGTACCATCTGAAAGCCCGTTAAGCGTCTGCACATCTACGCCACTTAAACCATATAGTGCACCGATGCTATCAAGGCTTTCGCCCGGCTGGACAACGTGTACTAGCGAAGAACCATTCGGAGTCACACCGACTGCTGGAACCAGTAGGCGCTGCCCAACATCAATACTGCCAGGATCAGATAAACCGTTCAGACGAACCAGATCATCAATTGTGACGCCATAATTCTGCGCGATGCGATAGAGCGTCTCGCCGCGCTGAACAACATGCAAGGTCACTGACGATTGGGCATCCTGTGCCCGAAGGAACGAAGGTAAAACCAGAATGCCAATGCACAGGATCGTTAAAACAAGCTTTTTCATGCTGGAAGGTCTTCAAAAACTAACTGATCACCCACGTGAACGCGATCCAGTATTTCAGGTAGTGCCTCGATGAAATCACGCGCAGGAGATTTTGGGGCATAGTATGGGCGCCACGGCTTAGCAAGCGCCTTATCTACTACGCGACCATTAGCATCCACCCAGACCACACCAATCGCAAAAAACACAAAAAACATGTGTATCGAGGTTTGCGAACGACTTTCGCGATCATTGATGAACCAAAGACCACGGTCTGGAGGTAACTTACGCGAAAATTGCAGTCCCTTCAAGTGACACCAGAAGGAACTGCAAACTTTCGCGCGAGCGAGGACTATTTCATTGTTAGTTACATTACGTATTACGCGCCAACTGCTCATTTACTGGCTACGGTATGATCAAC
>CAZBPB010000171.1:4489-7844 GCA_964493565.1 uncultured Pleurocapsa sp.
TACGACTAGGATTCACAATCCCGTTGGCTTGAATAATATCTGCAAGCGGCACATTGAACCGGAGTGAAATATTGTACAGATTGTCACCCGGTTGAACAGTGTACGTCTGCACCTGCTGCGCGGTCGCCCCCTCAATCGTCGGGATGATAACCGCAGTGGGTACTGCCTGTGCTGTATTGACCGGCACGAGCAGTCGCTGCCCCGCAAAAATCAAATTGGGGTTGGAAATGTTGTTCAGGGTTGCTAGCGCGTTCACCGTGGTGTTATAGCGCACCGCGATCCAGAACAGCGTATCCCCGGGACGTACTATGTAAGTTGTTGTATTTACAGGTTGTCCCTGCGTTGGGACCGCTGTCGGGGCCGGTGCGAACGGCGTTGAGGATGCGATGATCACCGCAGTGGGTGGAACGCCTGTCGGCGCCACGCTCGTCGGTGGTGGCGGCGTGAACGGCATCCCTACAGGAACCACAAGCTGTTGACCAACGAATATCAAGCCATTCGAGCTTAAGCCGTTGGCGCTAATTATCGCGTCCACTGAGCTATTAAACGCTGTCGCGATCCCCACAACAGTATCACCGGGCTGCACCGTATACACGTAGCGACCAGGGTATAGCGTGTTATCAATCGTCGGAACCGGACTAGCCGTAAACGTTTGCGAAGGCGTAAACGTCAACGTCGGAACTGGCGTGTCACTTGGAATAGGTGTATCTGAAGGCACCGGTGTATTTGACGGAACTGGTGTATCAGATGGAATCGGCGTATTTGAGGGCACTGACGTAGTCGCCGGAATACTTGTCGGCCCGGCGCTTCCGGCTGAAAGTTGTGCATCGTCAATATAGATGACGTTGTTTTTCACGGGTTCCTGCGGCTGTGCGCGTACAAACACGGTTAATGCACTACCTGTAGGCGTTGCACTCACCGAATACTGCACCCAACCGTCATATTGAGGCGCGCCTGCGGGCGACCATACGATATTTGAGCTTTGTCCATCTGTGCCACCAGTTGGATCAATCCCTACCTGAACCGTCAGGTTGCCGGGTAGTTCACTGGCATCAGTGTTGTCCAGGCTGGTTGACCATGTATAAACATAAGAAGAAAACTGGTATGTTGTTCCCGGGGTAACACCGCTCACTTGCTGGTAAACGCCACCTGTGAAGGTTGCGTAGAATGTGAATACCTGCTGGGCATCACTACCACCATGGATACGCGGCACGCCCAAACTGCTAGTTGTATTGGAAGCTGGTAGATACTCTGGCTGAATATTTTGGGAGAACGAGTCGCCAGGCTGAGTCGGTACGTTCCAGGGCTGCCAACTCTGAGCCACACTGCGAACGGGTTGACCGGGAACATCAACAAATGGCGGCTCAAAGCCGGGGTTGACCAGTAAATTGCTGCCCTGACCCATCGTCAGTGCTGCACCGGCGATGACCACAATCGCCAGCCCAAGTAAAACTCCGAGCTGCGCTGCGCGTTTCATCTTCATCCATATCCCCCATCGGTGATGACTGGTAACCCGGTATACACCTTGATTTTAAGTGAAAAGTTCATATTTATGCGAAAAGGATAATCTACTCGCGTTTGATACGCAACCACGTTAATCTCACCACATCTAAACCTGAACCTAACTGTTCGAGGAAATAGCCTATGGCACGCGCAATATTAGGGGTATGTACTATTGAACTGAGTATGGACGGCGTTTATTCTCTCAAAGAGAAGCGATCTATCATTCAACCACTCATTCGAAAGCTCCAGACAGAATTTAATGCCTCAGTGGCAGAAATAGAGGATCTCGACTCCTGGAATTCCGCCGTGATTGCGGCCGCCGTAGTTGGCAATGACTCGCAATATGTAAACAGCGTGTTGTCAAAAATTGCCGACCGTGTAGAAACACAGGGACGTGACGTTGAAGTGCTGGATCACACAATCGAGATTTTCTAGACCCGCCATTCGCGTTATAATTTTGCCCGTTTTGTTTATCGCCTCAGTTATTTCTTCCGCGATACTTTTTGAAAAGCATGGTTACATGGAGGCATATCAGTGAATCTACACGAGTATCAAACGAAGCGTCGCTTCGCGCAGTACAACATTCCGGTTGCCAACGGCGAAACTGCAACCACCCCTGAAGCAGCCCGTAATATTGCAGAGAAACTTGCAGTGCCGGTGGTCGTCAAAGCACAGGTACTGGTAGGCGGGCGTGGTAAAGCTGGCGGCGTTAAGCTAGCAAAAACCCCCGACGAAGCGTTTACCGCCGCTGATAAGATTCTGGGCATGGACATAAAGGGGCATACAGTTGGCATCGTCCTGATCGATCCAGCATCCTCGATCAACAACGAAATCTATCTAGGCATAACCAATGATCGCTCAACCGGAAAGCCTGTCATGATGGCCTCTGCTGAAGGTGGCGTTGAAATTGAAGAAGTTGCGCGAGTGAATCCTTCCGCTATCATCCGCGAATGGATTAGCCCGTCACTAGGTTTACGTGAATATCAGGCGCGCAATATCGCCAGTGGCATCAACCTTCCCCGTGAACACTGGGCAGCATTTACTAAAATTGCCCGCAATCTGTATCGCTGCTACGTTGAATCAGACGCGGTACTTGCAGAAATCAACCCGCTGGTCATCACAGGCGAAAACGAATTGTTTGCGCTGGATGGCAAGATGGTGATTGACGATAACGCACTTTATCGTCAGCCCGAACTTGCGGCGCAGCGCGACACTTCATCCGAACCACTGGTTGAAACACAGGCGCGCGAGGCTGGTTTAACTTATGTGAAACTAAACGGACAGATCGGCTGCATGGTCAATGGTGCCGGTCTGGCGATGACCACCATGGATATGATCAAGCTGTATGGTGGTGGCGATATTTTCCCTGCTAACTTCCTTGACATAGGCGGTGGCGCACAAGCTGACCGTGTGGCAGCGGCGTTACGCATCATCCTATCTGACCCTGATGTGAAAGCAGTGTTGTTCAACATCTTCGGTGGTATTACACGCGGTGATGAAGTTGCGCGTGGCATTTTGCAGGCTTTGCAAGAAGTGCCGACTGATAAGCCAATGGTGATTCGCCTTGCCGGTACAAACGCGGAAGAAGGCCGCGCCATCATTGACGGCGCCAATATTCCTAACATCACTGCAGCGTCTACCTTAACGGACGGTGCCAGGAAAGCAATTGCCGCCGCTAGAGGAGAAGCCTAACCATGTCTATTTTGATTGACAGCAGTTCGCGAGTTCTTGTGCAAGGCATGACCGGACGCGAAGGCAAATTCCACAGCGGCCAGATGATTGAATATGGCACCACCGTTGTCGGCGGTGTTACCCCCGGCAAAGGTGGCGAGTGGGTGCATGGCAAACCCAT
>CAZBPB010000171.1:7854-8134 GCA_964493565.1 uncultured Pleurocapsa sp.
AAGGGCTGCGTTGAAGCCACTGGTGCGAACGTCAGCATGATCCTCGTACCCGGCCCATTTGCAGCCGATGCGATTTATGAGGCGATTGATGCAGGTATTCCTTTGATCATTTGCCTGACTGAAGGCATACCGATTCGTGACATGATGAATGTTTATGAATATTTGAAGAACAGCAATAGCCGCCTGATCGGCCCAAACTGTCCCGGCGTGCTCACTCCAGGACAAGCTAAAGTTGGTTTTATGCCCAACTACGTCGGTAAACCCGGTAATGTCGGTGTCG
>CAZBPB010000172.1:0-2055 GCA_964493565.1 uncultured Pleurocapsa sp.
AGTACTGGTTTATTTTCTCATTGGCGTAGTAATCTTCTTACTCGCCATAGTGCAGATTGTTTCCGGCCTTGTCGCCATGATGCCTGCTTAGAAAGCTGCGCATCCCATAAACAATAAAGGCGCGAAAACTCCGCGCCTTTCAAATTCCTACAGCTGGCATTTTGAAGCTACGATGTTTGTGGATTCAGGATGTATGTCTCAAATGCTTCCGACGTCCACGGAAGCACTGGCTTGAAGAAATGCTCATAAATCGCATCCGCGTATACACGGATTTCGTATTGCGCGTCGGAAGCCATGCGTAGTTTGAGCCAGCCCATCAAGTTGTGAGCATCAATTTTGACTACCCAGGTGTAATACACACTAAAGCCCGGTAGGAATAGCCGCGCCATTTCTTTGGAAACGCCTTTATCTAGAGCCTGAGCATACAGCTTATGGCTTTGCTCATAATGTGCAACGAGCTGTGCTAGAAAGTCCTCATTCACTTCATCTTCAATTTCGCCGTCGCTGGCTTGCTTGTTGCTTTTAGCCTGCTTTCGCCAAACCGACGGAACGTAGAAATCATCTTCCTCAAACGGGGTGTAGCGGCCTGACTGTGCATTGACTGATTGGAAATGGAAGGTGCGATGACGTACCCACTGCCACCACGTAATGAGCGGGGCGCGAATACGGAATTTGAACTCGACCATTTCAAACGGCGAGGTATGGGCATTACGCAACAGATAGAACAGTAATTTTTTGTCTGCTTGTTCGCCCTTACTCTCGCCTAGAAAGCTGACCCGCGCCGCATTGATGATTGCCATATCACCGGAAACGCCTGTCGCCGGGTGGGGCATGATGTCTACAAGCTCAATCCACCCTTTATCTAGCACCTCGACGCGCTGCCCTAGCATCTGCTGTTCCATAGTTCCTCTCTTCTAGACGAAGTATTGTAAGGCGTGGCGTACTCGTTCCTCAAAATCATCGGGTGTATCTGCTGGAATTGAGCGCAGGGCAGCCTGCGCTTCTGAGACGGAATAGCCAAAGCTGATAAGCGCTTCCAGTACATCCTTGTTCACATCCGTATAGCCGGATGCAGGAATTAGCCCGTCCGCGCCTTTGAGTTTGTCTTTTAGTTCAAAAATAATCTTCTCTGCGGTCTTCTTCCCGACACCGGGAATGCGTCCAAAAGCATCGGTAGAGCCGCTGGAAATGGCGGTGTAGAGCCGATCCAGACTCATTGAACTGAGCACCGCCAGCGCGGTGCGCGGGCCGACACCAGAGACAGTAATCAGCAGTTCAAAGGCTTCGCGCTCTGATTCTGTGCCAAAGCCGTAGAGCGTAATGGCATCTTCGCGCACGATCATTATCGTGTGCACAAAGACGCTGCTGCCAGTATTCTCATTCAGCGAATTTGAGGGAACAAATACTTTGTAGCCAACCCCGTTCACCACTACGATCACATGATCGGCGTGGGCGGCGGCAAGAACACCTTCAAGGCTGGCGATCATGCGTTCATCCTGTGCCTAATCCATTAATGACGCATAGCGTGAGTTATGCAGATCAGTGATGGCGACGGCTAATGCGTCTGCGGCATCATCTGGTCGAGGTATCGCATCAAGACTGAGCAGCATTCGAACCATTTCCTGCATCTGAGGCTTTTTTGCGCCACCATAACCTGAGATTGATTGCTTTATGAAGTTTGGCTTGTATTCGTGAATAGGCAGCTTTGCCCGAGCTAGCGCGAGCAATATCGTTCCTCGACCTTGCGCGACGGTGATAGCAGTAGTCACGTTCTTGCCAAAAAACATTTCTTCGATTGCTGCCTGATCGGGACGGAACAATTCAATGATTTGTGTAAGCGTGTCGTAAATCGTCACAAGTCGTTCATGCATTGGAAAGGCTGGCGAGGTAGTGATTACGCCATATTCGACAGCCTCAAGAACGCCATCAGAGTGTTCCCGCACAAGGCCATAGCCGATTGTAGCCGTGCCGGGATCAATGCCAAGGGTGAGCATCAGGCCGTTTCAAATGCAGCGGCAATTTCATCTGTGATGTTCAAATTGGACGCGACTGCCT
>CAZBPB010000172.1:2065-7703 GCA_964493565.1 uncultured Pleurocapsa sp.
TGAATGTCATCCAATTCTTCCAGATCGCTCATAAGCTTCATATTCTGAATTGCTTTATCCAGCGGCACGTCAGCAAGATTCTGGGCTTCCCAGCGTAGTTCGGCTTCGTCAAACTCGTAATTGGCATTTCTGAGCGCTTCTTCTACCGCGCCAAATAGTTCACGCGGGGTGTAAACACTAATGGTGCCTTCTTCGTTAGTTACATCATTAGCGCCCGCTTCAGCAGCAACCATGAATACTTCGTCGAAATCGAGAGCGTCGCCAACCAGAGTGATATAGCCGATTTGGTCAAACTGCCACATTACTGAGCCAGGCGCGGCTAAACTAGCTCCGGCGCGGTTGAACACACGCTTCAATTCTGCCAGGGTACGGTTGGAATTATCGGTCAAGGTATCAATAAGAAAGGCAACGCCATCAACGCCATAGCCTTCATATACCTTTTCTTCAAGTTCTATGCCCTCAAGTTTGCCAGTGCCGCGCAGAACGGCGCGTTCGATATTGTCTTTGGGCATGTTTTCGGCTTTTGCTTTCGCGATAGCCAGCTTTAGTTTCGGATTGGAGTTTTCATCTCCGCCACCCTCTTTGGCGGCCTGTGCAATATCTTTCGCCAGACGGGTAAAAATTTTCCCGCGTTTCGCGTCTTCAGCACCTTTTTTTCTCTTTATCGTTGCCCATTTACTGTGACCAGACATACGGTTGCTCCGGTATTACTTTTCAAGCCATATAGGCTGATTATACAAAACGGGTTAGTCCTCGTCGAGGCATGTACTGCCTGTGCTATAATTTGCTTGAGTGGTTTTGATGATAGGGTATTCAATTGGCGGCAACGGCTAAACCTGCACTGCCTATCCGGCAGGAAAGATTACAATCCCGACTCGCATGGATTGTGATGGTGATTGCCTTTGCGGTGTTTTGCGTAATCTGCGCGGCTTCCGCACTTGGATTGCATTATTTCCTGTTCGATTCCAGCATACCGATTAATGCTACTCTCTCAGTTGGTCGTGGCACTGCGGGGCTTACCACAACAGATCTCAACGAAACATTTGTTAGAACTCAACGCTCAATAACCAATAATTCTGTAGTTTCAACTGACAGCGTTGCCCAGGCAACCATATCTTTCAATGATCCGCTCCAACCTGAGATCTTGCTTGCGAGCGTAACGTTATTCAGCAACACCTCGGTGGATATTGATCAAATGTCGCGGCCTCGTTTCGAGTGGAGTGCGCGGGAAAATGAAATTCTTCTGGATCATATCTCGGGTACCGTTGATGTATTTATTCCCGAATCAGATCGTGAAATTGTCGTTCACCTTACTGCAGATGATGGCACGCGTGTTTACCTGGAAAATGCGGGTCAATTTTCAGTTCAGATGACACCGCAGCAAATCCGCGTGTTGAACGAAGAGGGATCTGCGGATATTGTCTCTGCCCAATCTGGCGAATCGCAGTCTGTTGGGGCAGGTCAGCGCGGTTTGTACTATCCCACAAACGACCAGTTTTTGCTGCTTCCCGGTCTTGTTAACCTTGCTAGCCCGAATGGGGATGACCTTTTCGCAATGGCGGCGAGCGGCAGCATGCCAGCAGAAAGTTTGCCAGCATTAGGCTGTTTTAATGTGCAGGAAGAGCCGCAGACAACTGGCTCGTTCGTCTTTAGCGAAGAAAATGGACGCAGCACGGTTCGCTTTGTTCGCGGCGGTGGCGCACAATCACACGGGGAAACCGGCTGTGCCTTAACCTTTGGCTCAGGCGGGGTTGACGTTACCTCTTATAGTGCAATGTTCTTACGCGCTGTATTCAGAATTGACAATCAGTCTTTGAGCCTTTGCGGACAACAAGGCAGTGAGTGTCCGTTGATGCTGCGGGTTGACTACATCCCTGTGAATGGACAACCCGCTGAAAGCTGGTATCACGGCTTTTATGCACGGCAAGATCCTACCTATAACTACTATCCTGCGCGTTGTGATACCTGTCCGATTGAGCATGAAGCGGTCAACGCGGGTACATGGTTTACTTATCAGAGCGATAATCTGCTCTCCCTGATTCCTGCGGATTTGCACCCTGCATCAATTCTGAATATTCGCTTCTACGCATCTGGTCATGAATATGATGTGTTTGTAGATGATGTTGCGGTATATGCTGGTGAGGTTGATCCCGCTCCTCCTGTTGCTTCGCCAGCGTAGTGATTTTGCGCGCTCGCGGAGTGCTTTGCTATACTGCAACCACGAATTTTAACGGTTGTTCGCTATCGGACGGCTCTGGGGAAGTAGATGAATAACGAACAGCTAAACACGCTATTTACCGTTGGCCTGGTTTATGGTGGGCTGATTGGCATCGCATTTTGGGCGGGAATGGTGGCATGGACGTTCCGCGATATGCGCGCTCGCTCGCGGGATACCCTTGCACAGATTCTCGTTACATTGATGGTTGCTGTGCTTACGCTGCCCGGTTTTTTGCTGTATCTGTTTTTACGCCCCAAAGAAACCCTTGCCGAAGCTTACGAGCGCTCTCTTGAAGAAGAGGCGCTGCTTCAGGAAATTGAAGATAAACCTGTGTGTCCGGGCTGTCGCCAGCGCGTTCAAGAAGATTGGCAGGCCTGTCCGTATTGCCACACACGGCTGAAGAAACCCTGCACCCGCTGTGGAAAAATGCTGGATCTGGCATGGGATGTTTGCCCGTATTGCACAACTCCGGCGCAGGTCTACAACGGGGATCGGCAGACATCTTCCGGTCATGCTCGCCCAACTACGCAGCAGCAATATACCGCCACCGCCGCGCCAGAGTATGAGTCTCGCTCAAGGCAGGCAAGGCGACGTCAGGAACAGCTTGAATTTGTTGAAGGCGAAGACGATCAGTAGGTTTCTGCTGCAGCATTGGGCGAAATCCCCTTAGCATCACCCATAAAATTCTAACTATGCGCATCCTGTTTACTATGCACTCATTGGCAGCACGTTTAGACTGCGTAGATAAAAAGTGCCCTTGCTGCTGTGCATCCCGGACTGCTGGAATTGTGATACGATGCTTTTAGGGGACTGGCGGTATTTCAGCGTTTTGTGTTTCCAGTTCGCCCGATTCGCCGACAATATGCAGCTTCAAGAAGTTTGTCTGTCCGGCAATTCCGAACGGGACGCCAGCGATAATCACGATGCTATCACCGATATCCACTAATCTGGCTTTGTAGCTGGCTTTCACCACAATTTGAACCATTTCATCCACCGAACTAAACGTCTCAGATACAAGCAGTGGATAGGATCCCCATAATAGAGCCGTTCTTTTATAGGTCGTCTCGCTAGGGGTTACACAGATAATTGGTGTTTTGGGTCGTACACGGGCAACTTGCCTTGTGGTATAGCCGCTAAGCGTAGCAGTAATGATTGCCTTACAGTTAAGCGCATCTGCCACTCGCCAGGTCGCTAATGCTACAGCGTCAGAAATCGCTTCCCGGTTCTCGGCATTTCTCGAAAGTTTGAGTATTGCAGGCGCATCGTCTCTAAATTGAGACAGATTACGTTCAGCAATGGTGGCGATGTTGACCATTGTTTCGACGGCGCGCACAGGATAATCACCAGCCGCAGTTTCGTTGCTCAGCATGACGGCATCAGTACCGTCGAGAATAGCATTGTACACGTCTGAGGCTTCTGCGCGGGTAGGGCGGGGGGCATGTTCCATCGAATTCAACATCTGGGTGGCAGTGATAACGGGCTTGCCAGCCTCGTTACAAAGTCGAATGATTTTCTTCTGATGGAATGGCACGCGCGCTACCATGATGCCATCTGAGGCATCAATGATCGCCTGAATATTTTCCAACGCTTCATGCATCTCAATTTTGGCAATGATGGAAGCCGCGCCGCCAGAATGTCGAATAAGCCAGCGCATTTCCTGAAGATCGTTCGGCGAACGCACGAACGACATGGCTATATAGTCCGTGTTTTGCGACAACGCAAATTCAATATCACTGCGATCTTTTTCTGTGATTGCTGAAAGGGTGAGGCGGGCATTGGGGGCAGAGACGCCTTTGTTGGAACTGAGCGGTCCGCCAACGGTTACCTCGCAAACTAAGGCGCGTGGCAGGGCGGACTTCACTTCAAATTCCAGCTTACCATCATCCAGAAGCAAACGCGTACCAACTTTGATGTCGCGCATGAATTCGGGATGCGGGAGGGTGAAAATATTGTTTTCACCATTCGCTTCGTCCAGCGTTAGAGTTACCTTATCGCCAATCGCTAGATTGATGACTCCGCTGGTAATTTTTCCAATGCGAATCTTAGGGCCTTGAATGTCGCACATGATAGCGACGACAGCGCCTTCTTCTTGTGCAATCCGGCGAACATTCGCGATGGTTGTACCATGTTCTTCCTGTTTGCCGTGCGAAAAATTAATACGTGCTACGTCCATTCCAGCGCGTATCATCTGGCGTATGGTGGAATCGTCCCGCGAGCTTGGCCCGAGTGTGGCGACAATTTTGGTTCGTTTGGCGCTATGTCCGATCAATTTCTGCCTCTTACTGTCGGTTACAGGTCAAGACCAAGATTAGAGAATGCGGTCAACCCTGCATAACGCGCGGCGCTGCCGAGTTCTTCTTCAATGCGCAGCAGCTGATTGTATTTTGCTACGCGATCGGTGCGCGCCGGCGCGCCGGTCTTAATTTGACCAGCGTTCATCGCAACTGCGACATCGGCAACGGTGGTATCTTCAGATTCGCCGCTGCGATGGCTAGCGATAACGGTCATATTATGGCGTTGGCTTAACTGTGCGGCTGCTAATGCTTCGGTCAATGAGCCAATCTGGTTGAGCTTAAATAGGAGCGCGTTCGCCGCTTTTTCACGCAGCGCGCGCTTCACTTTTTCAACGTTTGTTACTAGCAGGTCATCGCCTACAATCTGCACGCGATCACCGATAGTGGCAACCAGTTTCGACCAGTTTTCCCAATCGTTTTCAGCCAACCCATCTTCAATCGAGATAATCGGATACTGGGTGACCCAGTTCTCCCAGAAGGCAACCATGTCGCTGCCGCTTAACACCTTGCCTTCAATATCGAGATGATAAGCGCCATCCCGGAACAGCTCAGAAACGGCCGGGTCAAGGGCAATACGGATTTGTGTACCCGGTTGGTATCCGGCTTTGACGATAGCTTCCATGATTACGTCCAGCGCAGCCTGATTTGAGCCAAGGCTTGGCGCAAACCCGCCCTCATCGCCAACGGTTGTCGCGTAGCCTTTGCTATGGAGGATTCCCTTGAGCGCCTGATAAATTTCAACGCCCCATTGCAAAGCCTCGCGGAATGAAGTTGCACCTACAGGCATCACCATGAATTCCTGAAAATCGGTGCTGCCTTCAGCATGCTTACCACCATTCATGATGTTCATCATTGGAACGGGGAGTACATGCGCGTGAACACCACCAATGTATGCATACAGCGGCAAGTCGGCAAAGTTTGCGCCGGCTTTTGCCACTGCCAGCGAAACGCCAAGGATCGCGTTTGCGCCAAGATTGCTCTTAGTTGGCGTGCCATCTAATTCCAGTATGATCTGATCTATCGCCGTCTGATTCAGCGCGTATTGTCCTCGCAAGGCGTCTGCCAGCGGGCCGTTCACGGCTTCAACAGCGCGCAAAACGCCCTTGCCGCCAAAGCGCGACTTATC
>CAZBPB010000172.1:7713-8125 GCA_964493565.1 uncultured Pleurocapsa sp.
AGCTCAAGCGCCTCCCACTCGCCCGTGGATGCGCCGCTAGGCACAATTGCACGCCCAAAAGAACCGTCTACCAGAACGACTTCGACTTCGACAGTCGGATTTCCACGTGAGTCAAGGACTTCGCGCCCGTGAATCCGCTCGATAACAGACATGATACTCTCCAATGATCTTTAATAGTGGCTCGACAAGGGGCTGAGGACTATTTTCAGCCATAAGGGTTCTAGTGTAGCGCCATCCCGCCGTTTACGCACGTCTAAATCGTCCGAATACGAGTGCTTTCAATTCGAGGTCATTCAGGTAAAATAAACAAAGTTTTCGACAAACGCTTGAATTCAGGTATGGCAACAACTGATGTGACTCGCAGAGTTTATCTGGATTACTCTGCTACAACACCAACTGATCCCCGTGTACT
>CAZBPB010000173.1:0-8101 GCA_964493565.1 uncultured Pleurocapsa sp.
GGGTAGTCTTTGGCGCGTTCGGTATCGGGTCGCTGCTGGCGGTAGCAGGCAGTTTATTGCTGCCCTACTTAGGCGTAACCCTGCTCACCGACTTTCTCGTCAATCCGTTCATGATGGCCGGGTCAGCGATCAAAATTGGCGTGTTGGGGTTGTGCGCGCTGTTAGTGGCAGTAGATATTCGTCGTTATACCCATCATGTGCAGTTAATCACGGCACTGGTTGTCGGTCATGGCATCTCGTTTGTGGTGATTTCGGCATTGTGGCTGCTGGGTGGTGGCGGCTTCGCCCGTTTTGGCGACTATTCAATCTCGATTGCCGGAATCACGCAGACTCGCGGGCAGATGATGTTCGGCGCGTGGGCGCTCGATGTAGTCATCATCGCTCTGTTCTTATTCCTGCTTGGGCGAATCAATAAATTACTGCTGGATCACCTCGGATTCTTCAGCCCAACGCAGTTTCGCGCGCTCGAAGCGATTGCTGAAACGCTGGTTGCGGGCAAGGGTGCCGAGCGAGTTCCGCCGTATCAAATCGCGCTGCGTACCGACAGCTATCTGCGCTCGTTTCGCTCAAACCGGTTGGGGCTGGCAAAGCTCGCTGTGCTAGGGCTGGAGCTTTCCCCGCTAACATGGTTCAAGCCGCCGGTCACATATCTGAATCCCGATGCGCGGCAAAGTTTTATTGACCGGCGCTTCAAGAAAGAGATTGTGAGTCAGGCTTTGCCCTATCGCCTGCTGGACAGCCTTGTGCTGAGCGTGAACAGGCTGCTTTTACGAGCGCGCGGGCGAACCCCTGAAGAAGCAGGGGCGGCGCTCAGTTTCACCGGACTGCTGGAAGGCATGATGCGCTTTAACATGCAGTTGACCTACCTTGGCTATTACAGCAGCCCGGACGTATGGCCGAAAAAAGCCGACGGCAGCGGCATTGGTTACGCGCCGTTTTCGCAGCGTCCAAAAGACTTTGAGCCAAAGCCAATCCGCCACCACCCACCGCTGCAAGTCATCACCCCGCTGTTGCTGGAACAGAAGGGCATAGATGTGATCAACGACGCCGATGTGGTGATCATCGGATCGGGCGCTGCCGGTGCGATACTGGCGGAACAAATGCTGGAAAAAGGGCGGCGGGTGCTGCTGCTTGAAAAAGGGCTGTATGTGCCACCTGATGATTTCAGCGAAGATGAAGTTGACATGATCAGCCGCCTCTATAGCGACGGCGCGCTGCAAATTTCGCAGTCATTACGCTTCACAATTTTGCAGGGAAGCTGCGTAGGCGGCACAACTGTTGTGAATAATGCGGTGTGCTTCAACACGCCGCAGCGAGTGCTGGATACGTGGAATGCGCGCAGCAGCGGCAAAGTAATTGACGACGACAGGTTTCATGAAGCACAGCAAAAGGTACGCCAGCGAATGCGCATTGGCCCGATCACCTCCGGCACACGCAAACCGCTGGACAGTGTATTGAATCATGGTGACAGCCTGATCACTTCTGCGGTGCACAACTACTTTGAAAACAAAGCCGCGCAGTACAAATACGATGTCGTGGAAGCGAACATCGTAGACTGCCTTGGCTGTGGCTACTGCAATATCGGCTGCGCTTACGGGCGCAAACTTTCGATGCTGGATGAAGTACTTCCAGCGGCACAGCACAAACACGGCGCGGAGAATATGCGGATTATTTCTGAAGCCGAAGTGACAAAACTGGTCGAAAGCAGCGGCACAATCACGCAGGTGATCGCCAGAATCCAGGGCAAGCGACAACTAACCATCAATAACCCGAAAACAGTTATTGTGAGCGGCGGCACGATCCATTCAAGCTGGCTGCTGATGCAAAGTGGGATCGGCAAAGACCGGCTGCCTGTGGGTCAGGGCTTGTCTTTCAACTTCGGCACGCCGCTGCATGCGCGGTTCAGTCAGGAATTAAATGCCTATGACGGGCTGCAAATTGCCCATTATCTGGCGCTAGAAGATCAGCCCGGAGCAGTTTACGAGACGTGGTATAACCCGCCGGTGGCGCAGGCATTAACCATGCCCGGATGGCTTGATACCCACTTTAACAACATGCAGCATTACAGCCAGATGGCGGCAGTTGGCGTGCTGGTAGGCACAGAATCCAACGCGCGCATTGTGCCTGCGCTAATTACCAGAGGTCCGGATGTGGTTTTCCAGCCTACGCAGGGCGATATGCAGAAGTTGATTGACGCGCTGGTGATTCTTGGGGATATTTTCTTTTCCGGCGGCGCCCTGGAAGTGTATGCTTCTACCCGAAACTACCAGCCATACCGCAGCAGTGCTGCCGTATTGAGCGCGCAAAGCGAGGTGGATCGTCTGCGCGAACTGGTCAAGCACGATTACGATATTCTGCTTGGAACCGGGCATCCACAGGGCGGGAATCCGATTGGCGCCTCACCACAGGACAGTGTGATCGGGCCAGATTTCAAGGTTTTCGGCTATCATAACCTGTATGTCTGCGACGCAAGCGTGCATCCGACCTCGACTACCGTGAATCCGCAGTTGACCGTGATGACGCTGGCGCATTATGCGTCGCAATTCGTGCAGTAGAATCGCTTCAACACCGCTTGAAGCATAACGCCCAGGCCGCTGGCTCACCCTGCAGGTATTTTGAGCGGGTCGCTGTTTGCGATTCCGGAATAGGACGATCTATATACAGGAACTTCGCTCGCCTGCTTCGACAGCTTTTGCTTGAGAAAAATAACGCTCTATGACTGAGAAACCACGGACATCGTTTTTAGAAGCGGCGGATGCGCCAGCGCAGGGGCGCTTGCAGCGGTTTGAGCGATTTGTTTTCCGGCAGCGTCCGCTTAATACCACGCCCCCCGTTTCAGCGCAGGCTGCCAATCCGCACATCTTTGAGCCAACCGAAGAAGGCAGTGGCAATTTCGGGCGTTGGGTTGTGGATGAGGCCGGGCTGCCAGCATATCAATATGAGATGAATCAATACAACGATCCGCGCGCAGGATTTCCAAATACTGAAAATCTGGATCGGCGGGATCACTGGCATCAGGTGGGCAATGAGCGGGTTACGGCAATGGCCTCCAATGATGGCACCGTACAGGTATATCTGGGTGATCGGGGCGGGGTGTTTCTAAACCGTTTTGAAGCATGGCAATTTGATCGCCCAAGTCGCCCTTAAAAGACATGTTTTTCCGCGTTTTACGCGCGCTGGTCTTGAAAGTAAGCAACCTACTGCGCCGCAAGCCGAAGCCCCTGCCCGCATTTCCCGGGCCAGAATTTCAGGCAGAAAATGCGACCGCCAACCCGGCGCAGCCGCCGCGCGGCGCAGTTACCCCTGAAGTGATGGAGCAAATAACCCGGTCAGGCGGGTTTTCTGCACAGGGCGCCCCGCCGCGTTCCGCTGCGAATACCGGCAGCGATCCATCCCGGCACGCACATTCAGGCGGTTTTGGTTACATAGACGATGGCACGGAAGTTTGGGCGACAGCCTATCGCTACCGCCCCCCGCAAACCGATATGCAGCGCCTTTTCGGCATTGGCTATTTCAAAACAGTGATCACCCATCGCAATCTTCGGGTAACGCGCAAGGTCTACGCGCCCTTCGGCGATCATCCATTCCTCATCAGCGAAGTTGAGATTGAAAATCTGGGATCAGCGCCCGCTGAGTTGCGCCATTACGAATACTGGGATGTAAACGTTCATCAACTACAGGTGGAATGGCTGTGCGGTGGAAATTTCACCTCAACCAACGCGTCTTTGCGGCGCGAGATCAACAGGCATTTTGATGCCTCCGTAAGTTTGGACGAAACCGCCAGCGCCCTGCGCTACCGGCAGCAGCTCCGAAACCCGCCGCCTCAACAGGCTAAAAATCCCGAAATACCATCGGATATAGACTGGGATCCGTCTCACATTTTCCTTGCCGATCTCGATGGGCAGCCAGACGCTGTTTTTATCCGGCAGAGCCGCTTTTTTGGCGAAGGCGGCGCGAAACAGCCGGGTGTTGTGACTGACCGGCTGGAAGGTGACGCGCTTGAGGAGTCTGATTCCGGCAAAGCAGCCTCATTCTGTCTGGTCATGCGGCGCGACATGGCGCTGGAAGTCGGTGAACGCAAAACCCTGCGTTATGCCTATGGTTCGATCCGCCCGCGCCAGAACTTCGACTTTTTGAATCCCTTTAGACAGGCTGCGGATCCTTTCAAGCAAACGCTCGACTCATGGAAACAGACGCTGGCTTATTTCTATACCGGCGAAGATCCTGTGCTGCATCGTGAAATGGCGTGGCATACCTATAACATGCTGTCATCCAGCGTGTATTCGGAATTTCACAAGGCGCATATCATCCCGCAGGGATCGGCCTATTTGTACCTTCATGGAGCCGACGGCGCACCGCGTGATCAGGCGCTGTTTGCAATTCCAGCGGCGTACATCAACCCATCGCTGTCGCGCGACATGCTGCGGCTGATCATGCAGGTAACTGATGCCCACAGCGGGCAGATCACCTATTCATTCGCCGGGCATGGCTTTATTTCCGACGCGCTGGGCATTCATACTCAGCCTTCCGATCTGGATCTATTCTTCTTGCTGGCGCTTTGCGAATATCTCTCGGCAACAGCAGATTTTACGTTTCTGGATGAGGAAGTACCGTTTTACCCGCCGGATGAATCGCCTGAAGGGGCAGCAGTACGGGATCATGTTCACATGGCGCTGCGCCATTTATTCACCGGTTTAGGCATAGGCGAACATGGCTTGCTGCGTGTGGGCAGCGGCGATTGGTCGGACTCGATTGTGCTGGAAACAGCCATCAAGGACGGGCCGGGGCCGTTTGGCGTGACCTATGGTAATTCAAAATCCAACGGCGAATCGGTGCCAAACACGCAGATGGCGCTGTACGTGCTGCCATTATTACGGGCGCTGCTGAATGGCCGCGATCCAAAAATTGATACTCTGCTGGGGATTAACGCCGAGTATCCTGAGGGGTATGTGGCAATTTTACGCGAGGGTGTGCGTAAGCAGTGGAACCCGCACGGCTGGTATAACCGCGCGGTACTCCGAAATTTGACCAACGCACCGGTCGTGATCACGCCGTTGAATCTGGAGTCACAAATTTGGGCCATGATCAGCGGAATCGCGGCAGATGATGGCCTTGATGGGGTGCTGGTCGAAAATGTGGATCAATATCTAGATCGTCCATCACAGATCGGGGGAACGCTGCTGCCGGGGGGCATGGTATGGCCTGCCGTTTCTCAACTTCTAACGTGGGGCTACGCGCGCGGCAATCGCGGGCAGTTGGCATGGCGCTCGCTAAACCGCAACACCTTTGCTATGCACTCGCATACCTATCCCGATATCTGGATCAACACTTGGTCTGGGCCAGATGGAATCAACGGCACCGCCTCGGATAAGCCCGGCGGAACATGGGTAAGCCCGGTAACGCCAATGACTGATTTCCCGGTCATGAACGCGAATCAGGATGCGATGGCGCTGCTCGGGCTGCTCAGAGTCTGCGGGATCGAACCTGCGCCAACCGGTGATGGCTTGATCATTCATCCCCACGTGCAAAGAGAGCGTTTCGTGCTGGAGCTTCCGCTATTACGGCTTGAGGTCAGCCCTGATCGCATGGTGGTTGATTATCATGCGGTGAACGACGGGGCATTGAAATTATATCTTCATCACGGAATAGGCGCGGTACATGTGCGCGTGGATGGTGAGGCGCTGAACGAGCTTGCACAGACAGATCAGCAGGTTACGGTACCCATCCAGTTTACAAAAGGGCAGACGGTGAGGATTGAGATGGCGAAGGGTTAACCCTTCCGCGCCGTGTCCCTACCAATTTTCATCCTTGCCCCGCCTGTGGTAAAAACAACCCATCGCGCGAACAATGGGGAAAAAGATGTCGCTTCCGCATAGCTATCTTGAACGCACCTATGCCGGTGTGCTGGGAAAATTGATCGGCGTATATCTGGGGCGACCTTTCGAGCAGTGGTCACACCAACGCATCATGGCGGAGTTAGGCGAAATTGAATACTACGTGCATGACCGTCTGAACATGCCGCTTATCGTCACCGATGACGACATCGCCGGAACTTTCACCTTCCTGCGCGCCCTTCCCGATTATGACAACTCGCGCCAGATCACACCGCAGCAAATCGGGCAAACATGGCTCAATTACATCATCGAAAATCGAACCATCCTCTGGTGGGGCGGCCTCGGCAATTCCACCGAACACACCGCCTACTTGCGTTTGAAACGCGGTATCCCCGCCCCACGCAGCGGCTCAATCGCCCTGAACTCACAAACCGTCGCCGAACAGATTGGCGCGCAAATCTTCATTGATGGTTGGGCAATGGTCGCGCCTGCAAATCCTGACCTTGCCGCCGATCTCGCGCGCCGCGCCGCCAGCGTCAGCCACGATGGCGAAGCCATATACGCCGCGCAGGTCTTAGCGGTGATGGAATCGCTGGCATACATTGAACCCGATCTCGATATCTTGCTGGATACCGCGCTCACCTTCATCCCACCGAACGCCACCCTCCAGCGCATGATCGCTGATGTTCGCGAATGGCACAGCCAGTTTCCCGATTGGCGCGATGCCCGCCAGAAAATCGCCGCGCACTACAGCTACGATCATTTTGGCGGAAACTGCCATGTCATCCCCAATCATGCCCTGATCATCCTCAGCCTGCTCTATGGTCGTGACGATTTTCAGAAAGCCATGACCATTGTCAACACCTCCGGCTGGGATACCGACTGCAATGCTGGAAACGTTGGCTGTCTGCTCGGCATCAAAAACGGTCTTGCCGCCTTCGACGGCGGCCCCGATTGGCGCGGCCCAATCGCAGATCGCATGTACATCTCCGCCGCCGATGGAGGGCGCGCCATCACCAATGCCGTCACCGAAACCTATTGCATCGTCAATATTGCGCGCGCCTTAGCCGGTGAACCACCGCTGCTCCCGAAATCAGGCAGTCGTTTCCATTTTGAACTACCCGGCTCTGTACAGGGTTTCACCGCGTCGAACAGCGCGATCTCCCTGCAAAATGTTGAAGGCCGCAGCCTGCTCGGAACGCGCAGCCTCGCTATCTGTTATGGCTCGCTTCCCGCCGAACAGTTTGTTTCTACGCCCACATTCATCCCGCCCGACGCCATCAACATGCCCGGATATCAGCTTCACGCCTCGCCCACGCTGTATTCAGGGCAGCAGTTGCGCGCCCACATCTCAGCCGATCCCCGGAATGCCGCGCCCGCTTCCTGTCGCTTGTTCGTCCAGTATTACGGCGCTGAAGACCTGCTCACCGCCATTCACGATCAGCTTCACACGCTCAATGCCGGGGATACGGTTGAACTCACATGGACGCTTCCGGACACCGCCGGCGCACCAATCGCCGCTGTCGGACTCACCATCAGCAGCCCATCATCGGGCGCGCTCTATCTGGATAATCTCACATGGGATGGCAGCCCGAATACTACTCTGGCATCCCCGCCAACAGGTGGCAAGATGTGGCGTCGGGCGTGGGTTAACGGCATGGATCATTTTGATAATTTCTGGCCGAAAACATACCGCCTTATTCAAGACGATGGCACCGGCTTACTCATGCAGGGCTGCCGCGAATGGAGTGATTATCGCGTCGCTGCCACCATTACCCCGCACTTGATTGAATCGGCGGGGCTTGCCGCGCGCGTGCAGGGGATGCGCCGTTACTACGCGCTCATGCTCCGCCATGAGTATAGAGTTTGTCTGATTAAGGCTCTGGATGGTGAAACTGTCCTTGCCGAAGCGCCTTTCAACTGGCAGCTCGAACAACCTTACACGCTGGAAATTGAAGTTGAAGGAAACCTGATCCGCTGTCTGATAGACGGGCAGCTCATTTTTGAGGTCGAAGATTCAGATCGTCCACTCACAGGAGGTGGCGTGGCGCTGGTTTGCGCCGAAGGTATGCTTCAAACCGATGCCGTCACCATCTCGCCGCTGATATAGCGTGAGTTATGGATAGGTGATTGAGAACTTCAGCCCGTGACACGAAAGGGGAGTGGTGAAATAGCAGGATATGACCTCATCCCTGCTACGCTGCGCTTGGCTTCCCCTCTCCGTGCACGGCTGAGGAGAGGACATGTTTTCAAGTGAACCTTATGTC
>CAZBPB010000174.1:0-2057 GCA_964493565.1 uncultured Pleurocapsa sp.
CGCTGGTGACTATCCTGAGCAGCTATTTGCTGGGTGACACGCCAGAAACGATCCATGACAATTTTGAGCGCATTTCACTGGGCGATATTTATGATGTGATCGCCTACTACTTAAATCATCGTGACGAAGTAGACTCGTATTTAGCTGAACAAGATGAACTGGAAGATCAAGCGCGGTTAGAAATTGAACTGCGGCATCCTGAGCAGAAGCAGTTACGCGCGCGTATGGAAACTCATCGCGGTACAACTCCTAAAAATGGCAAGATGGAATGAAATTACTTGCCGATGAAAATTTTAAAGGGGCAGTCGTTCGTGAACTAAAAAAACGAAAACCCGAGTTAGAAATTATCCGCGCTCAGGATACCGCGCTATTCCAAGCTCCTGATCCAATTCTTCTCGAGTGGGCGGCTCAAAACGACTATATTGTTCTTTCCCATGATGTTCAAACATTAGTGGGGTTTGCGTATCAACGTGTTGCCGAAGCATTGCCAATGCCGGGTCTCTGCATCATTTCCAGCAGAACGGATATAGGTGTTGCCCTCAAGGTATTACTTTTGTGGATTGAAACCGCGAAATCTGAAGAAATGCAAAACCAGGTCATTTTTCTCGCTTAGCCAATCACACCGTCTTCGGCAGCGTCTTAATCACCTCAGCTACTACTGCATCGGGGCTGATACCTTCAGCAATGCCTTCAAAATTGAGCAGTAAACGGTGACGCAGCGCATTCGGCGCAACTGCCGCCACGTCCTCAAACGCCACGTTGAAGCGGCCTTCCAGCAGCGCATTGATCTTCGCGCCTAAAATCAACGCTTGCGCCCCGCGCGGGCTGGCGCCGTAGCGCACATAACGTTTCACTGTTTCCGATGCCGTTGGTGTCTCAGGATGCGTCGCCACGATCAACCGCGTCACATAATCGGTCACATGGCTGGCAACCGGCGTGTTCAGCGCAAGCTGCCCCATGCTGACCACCTGCGCGCCATCGGCTACTTTCTGGGCGGTAGGCGTAGATGCGCCGGTGGTGCGATCCAGAATGCCGATCAATTCGCTGACCGATGGAAAGGTGACGTTGACCTTGAACATGAAGCGATCTAGCTGTGCTTCCGGCAGTGGGTAGGTGCCTTCCATCTCCAGCGGGTTTTGGGTCGCCAGCACGAAAAACGGCGGCTCAAGTTGATAAGTACGGTTAGAGACGGTCACGGTCTTTTCGGCCATCGCCTCCAACAGCGCCGATTGGGTTTTAGGCGTAGCGCGATTGATTTCGTCGGCTAATAGCAAATTTGCGAATACCGGGCCGGGCTGGAAGCGGCGCATTTTGGTTCGCCCATCTTCCGAGTCTTCCAGAATATCAGTGCCGGTAATGTCGGCTGGCTGCATATCCGGCGTGAACTGGATGCGCGCAAACTTGAGTTCAAGCGCGTCTGCCAGCGTGCGGATGAGCATGGTTTTGCCGAGGCCGGGCACGCCTTCCAGCAGTGCGTGGCGACCCGAAAGGATGCAGATCAGCACCCCGCGCACCACCTGATCCTGCCCGACGATCACGCGCTTGACTTCGGACTCAATAGCGCGGGCGAGGCGGCTAAACTGCTCGATTGATAGTTGTTCGGCAACGGCCATTCAAGAATTATCCTTGTTCATTCACAGGATGAGCGGCATATATCGGGCGAATCCCCTGTAACATGCCGTCTACTTCTAAGCCCTCATCTAAATCATTCCAGTAAATACCATCTGGCAGCAATTCAATATGCTTTCGCTGATCGGCAGTAGCGTTTGCCAGCCAGGGATACCAATCAAGAGGTGTTCCAATAATCCGACCATCTTTAAGTGTCACCCAGAGGTATTCGTCATCGGTTTGGGCACTAACAGGTCGAATGTTGGCGTAGCGATTATTCATGATCGTCTTCCACTGAACTGTCACCGAACGGTAATTCGGGGTGCATTTCGTCCCAGCGTTCAATAAGGTATGCCCGATGTGGAATGAGTATATCGCAGATCTGCCTTAGTTCTCGTTGGCGAAAACCATTGCTATCCATCACTTGCAGCGATGTTTCGGCTATCTGG
>CAZBPB010000174.1:2067-8098 GCA_964493565.1 uncultured Pleurocapsa sp.
TACGCGCGACTTTTTCGCCACTGTAAATGTGGATGTGTGCTGGCAAATGATCATTTGGATACATGATGACTACGTATCCAAACTGATCGCGAAGTTCAGGAAGTAATTTGGGAGACATTTATTGTTCAGCCATCAGACTTGAAATATCCCAAATTTCAAGCGTCGTATGGTAACTCAAAATGGCTAGCGCCGCTCCGTCAGGGCTGAAGCGCACAGATACCGGCACCTCTACTGATTGAAATTCGACCAGCGATTCCATCGTCCCGGCATTCAATAGTCGTGCCGCGCCGTCTTCGTCCACCACCGCAATCACCGTTCCATCAGGTGAAAGGCCAAAGGCTTGCATCTGCGGCGGCGCTGGCGCGGTTTCAAGATCGCCGGTCAGAGTATCCAGATAGAAAAATAGCGGTACGGTTGGGGCAGACGGATCAGCCGCAGCGCCCATCAGAGTTTCGCCGTCGGGCATCCACATGAAATCATACTGACCATATTCGCCCTCATCCGATTGCACCAGCGGCAGCGCAAATTCATCCGCTAATGTGTCAGTGCGCGTGTTATATAGCTGAATCACCAGATCGTCACGCCCGGCAAGTGTTGCCAGCATATTGCCATCAGGCCGGAACGCTGCGACATATTGATCCGCAGATGTTTCAATCTCACGATGGGGTTCAAAATCTGCCTCATCGACGAAGAAATCGAGCAGGGTAATCTGCGGGTTTTGATAGCCACCCACATAGGCCAGTTGCCCGCCCTGATCTTCGGATTCGCTAAACCACTGTGGATACCAGCCAATGCTGAGAACTTCGCCCAGATCGATAGGCGGCGCGGCAGGCTCGAAATTTGCGGTATCCAGCATAGTGAGCGCGAGGCCGCCCAGCACCGCTAGCCATTCACCGTCCGGCGTCCACGCCAGATCATAAGCTGTGCCTGTACGGTTGGGAATTTCGAGGCTGGTGATCAACGCGGGATGCGAGTCCGTTTGCGCGCTCAAGGGAACTGCAAGCGCGAAAATCAGGATCGCAGCGGCGACAAATAACTTGATGAACATACAGGTATTCTCAATCCCAACATCTGGAAGAATACGCCGAAGGCAGGGGTAGAGGTTCAAAAGCAGGGAACGTGGGTGACTGTATAAAAAGGCGGTAGGGTAGCTCCTCAGTGTGAGGGGCGACGCCCTCCGTCGCACGATATTCCAGCCTACAAATTAATATGCTAATTGCCGCCGGAACTGGACGGTTCCAGCGAGGAGAAGTAGCTGCGGATCAGATCGCGCAGGCCAAGCGGCACATAGCCACTTTCCAGCGCCTGGCTGGCAGCGTTGGCATAGTCACTGAATACGCTGCTGTAGGGCACCGTTGAACTGCCGGTCGGGTTTTGCGCAAACTCGCCCTGTAACACCGGCGCATTGGGATCGTCTGATTGCAGGAAGATTTCGTCCTCGCCGGAGGAGCCGCCTATTCTGCGTGGAGCGAAGATCATCTCGTCACTGCCGCGTTCACCCTCTCCATCAGCATTGTTTGATTGCGTTTCGGCGCTCATCTGGCTGCTGGAACTGGACGACGGCCCTGCTGCCTGCTCATCACCCGCGCCTGCGCCGCTTTCGCTGACGGCCGCCGCTGAAAGCTGGCCTTCATTCTGCCCCTGTGCCGATCCATTGGCGGACTCTTGACCCTGATTCGACTCGCCGCTGCCCAACTGCCCGGATTCCGCGCCAGGCTGGCTGCCCATTTGCCCCTGTTGACCGCTGCCGCTGCCGCTCTGATTCGATTGTTCGCCGCTTTGCTGCCCGCTCTGGCTGGATTGCTGCGGCTGGGACTCGCCGCTGCCGGACATTTCCTGTGCCTGTGAATCCTCTTGCTGCCCACCCTGCGCGCTGTTCTGCTGCTGGCTGGCGTTGGCAGACTGCGGGCTTTGTGACCGGGCGATATTTTGAGCAGCAGAGGATGCGTTCTGCGCTTGCTGGCTGGCGTTCTGTGCAGATTGGCTGGTCTGGTTTGCAGTTTGCCCGCCCTGCTGTGCCGACTGCGCGGCCTGCTGCATGGTGCCGGCTGCTGCGGCGTTGTTTCCGCTTTGCATCTGGTTTACTGCCTGCTGCATCTGTTCTGCCGCCTGCTGAAGCCCTGAATTACCACTGCCTGTCATCTGGCTGGCGGCTTGTTGAAGCTGCTCCATCATTTGCTGCTGCTGTTCGCTGTTCATGCTGGCGCTGGCCTGTGCAAGCTGCTCTAGCGCCTGTGCAAGTTGTTCGTAGGCGTTATCGGCATTTTGCGGGGTCTGGCTGGCAGATTGCAGGGCGTTCGCCGCCGCCTGCGCCGCCGCGTTTGAGGTATTCAACTGCTGGTCAAACATTTCGACCAGCGATTCCAGCGAGTTTTGCGCGTCAGTTACGGCGGCAAAGGCTTCTTCCGCCGAAACATCATTGCGGGATAGGGTGTTTGAGGCGGTTTCCATCACTTCCAGCAGTTCGCGCCGTTCTTCTTCCCGCAATGTTGAGTCAGAGGCGACCTGTTCAGTGATCTGCCTGAGTGTACTGGCGGCTTCTTCTATCGCGGCAGTTGCGGCTACGTTATCCTGCGTGATCGTATCCTGTGGATTTGGCAGCAGCAGCAAAATTGCCACCGCGATGATCAGAAGCGCCAGACCCGCCCACTCTCGCCCGTTAAGGTGTAAGGGCAAGCGTTTGCCCGGGTGTGCTGCTCGCGCCCGTTCCTGCGCATCCTGAAGCTGAAGCTGTGCCAGTTCATCGGTGGTGGCGATGCGCCCGCCAATAAGCTCAAGAGCTGTTGAAATACGCTCGTTCAAGCCAAGAATCACATCAAAACGCCGCGCGGCGTGAAGAATCGATCGTTCACGCAGCCAGATTGAGGCGGCCATCACCAGCGTTCCAGCAGCCATGCCGATGAAGATGATCAATGCGATTTGATCTGGCAGCAAAAATGGACGTATGCGCGAGATGACTGCCAGCACAAGGCCAACTACCAGCGCCGGAGCCAGCGCACGCGGCAGCCAGATCAGCGTCAGTCCGGCTCGCCAGCGACGATCCCACCGCTGCACCATTGAGGTCAACATCCGGGAAGATTCAAGCGAAGTGATGGCAGCCATTCAAGCGCGCCTGTTGAACGTCCATGTGATCAATGTATACATTGTATCATGATCGGGTTCAGATCAGTTTGTCAGAGAGTGCTGCCTACCGCTTCGGCTGCTGCGGTGGATATGGCGGCGGGGGCGGCTGCTGTCCGTAGGGATTGTTCGGATCGTAGGGCTGCGCAGGGGGATACTGCGGCGGATAAGGCTGCTGCGGCGGGTATGGGCCGCCCTGTGGCTGCGGTGGGTACTGCCCCGGCGGCATCTGCGGCGGGGTCTGAGGTGGTGGGTACTGCTGTGGTGGATATTGCCCCGGCGGGTAGCCGCCCTGCTGGCTGCGTACATAGGCATCAAACTCGCGGTCATAATCCGCGCGCTGCTGAATGAATGTTTGCTGCACGATCACTTTAGGTTGGCGGCGGAAACCGCGTGTGCCGTCCCGATCCAGCAGCCAGCCAAGCAGCACGCCCAGCACGCTCAGGATGATCGAGCCGAGCACAGCCCACCAGAAATCTTCGATATAAAGGAAACCGGGAATGGCGTTAAAGGTGTCGTCCAGCCAGCGGGTGATGCCGCTGGTGAGCATTAGCATTGCCGCGTTGATCACAAACAGGAACAGCCCGAGCGTCAGCAAAATGAACGGACAGGTCAGGAATTTCAGAATCGGCTTGACCAGCGCATTCACGAAGGCAAATGTCACCGCCGAAATCGCCAGTGGGATTGGCCACTCCCCCACAAAATAAATGCCGGGCAGCAGGCCGGATGCCAGCACTGCGAAACTGACGATGTTGATCAGAAAGGTGATGAAAAATCCCATTGCTGCGCTCCTGTTTCAGCCTAACGCGCCGCGCTCAATACCCTAACACTGTATGATCAATCGGCAGATTTGTATACCACTGGCTGATCTATGCGTCGTTGAAGATACGCACACCGCTTCCCCTCTCCATTGCGAAAGAGAGGGGAATGAGGCGTGAAGGATATTATTTTTTACCGCTTCGTCGTCATACGGTTTCGGCGGCGGGCATAAACCACCAAGACAATCAAAATCGCCAGCAGAATGATTGCCACCAGCGCAATCAGCAGCCCGCTGCTGCCCCCATCAGCCGCCTGTGGTTCAGCTTCAACCGGCACAAGCGTTGGCTGTGCGGTGGCTGATGGCCTTGTGGTTGGCTGTGCCGCCACTTCCGTCGCTTCAGGAGTAGATTCAGCGGTCGTGGTGCCAATGGCTGCCAGCCGCGTGTCTAACGTTTGCTGCGCTTCTGCCGTCGCTGTTCCCTGACCAATAGCTGCTACCGTACTCCGGGCGTTCAACGTCTGTTCGGATACGGCTGTCGCTGTAACTGCCAGCGCCTGTGCCGTTGACGTCCCGGCGATTTCAGCCTGCGTGGTTGCTGTTGCCTGTGCTTGCAGCGTTGCGGTGCTGCCCGCGTCAATAGTTTGCTGCTGCCGGGCAACGGCGGTTTCTAAGGCAACCCGTGTGGCGGTGAACTGCGCCTGCACAGTGGTCGTAGCGATATTATTGGCAAGTGCCGTACCGGTTGCGTTTGAGATATACAGCGCGGTTTCGCGGGCGACGCTGGTTGCCGTTGCGCGGCTTTCGGCGGTCGCTGTTTCGACGACGCGGCTGGTCGCCCGTACTGCCGAAGTCTGCTGGGCTGAAAGGCGGGCTTCTGCGTTGCTGGTGGCCAGCGCATCGCGGGTGGCGTTCTGCATCTGCATCTGGGCTTCTGCGTTGCTGGTGGCGCGCGCGTTTGCCGTTGCTGTGAACAGGATACTGGCATTGGTGGTGGCTGCGGCGGCCGTTTGTTCGCCGGCTTCAATGCTGGCTTCAGCCGCTATGGTTGCTGTTTCCATCGCCCGGGATTCTGCCGTTGCCATCTGCGCGGTAGCTACAGCCGAGTCTGTTGCAGCCAGCGCCGCTGCCGCGTCAGTAGCTGTCGCCTGCGCTGCTGCTGTCTGGCTTTGCTGCCCCTGTTGTGTACTTGCTGCCTGCGCGGTGCTGGCGTTATCAGCGACACTCTGCGTGGCTGCACTGTTCGTCGCCTGCGCTTGCCCGGCTGCTGTAGTGGTGGCGTTATTCGCATCCTGTGTTGCCACGCTGGCGGTTGCCTGCTCCTGCGCGCCGGTCGTAGCTATTGCATCGTTCGCGCTCTGTGTGGCGGCTGCGCCTGTCGCCTGCTGCGCGGCGGCAGAGGTGGCGCTGTCGTTCATTACGGCGGTGCCGGTCGCTTCGGTATAGGCTTGCATTGTGCCGGTCATGGCAGCGAACAACGCGTTAGCGGTAGAGGTCAGCGGCACGGTGGTCAGCGCAATTGCATCGGCGGTGCCGGTCAGGTTTGGCGTGGGCGAAGAGGTGAAAGTGGGTGATGGCGTTCGGGTCGCCGTCGGCGCTAGCGCAGTCGCCGTCTGGTAGGGAGCGTTGGAGAAGGTGAAATTTAGCGTCAATTCGCCGTGCTGCCCTTCAGCCGTATCCGCCGCAATCACCAGCGTATGGTCGCCCGGCGCGTAGCGCAGTGGGCGCAGCGTAACCATCCATGGTTCCTGCACCAGATGGGCAAGTTCAACACCATCCAGCGTCACGGCGACGTGATTCACCGGCGTCTGGCTGTTGAAAGTGATCTCAACCGGGGTATCAGCATCCAGCGATTGCCCGTCTTCCAGCCCGGATACATTCACCTGTACTGGCAAATCGGCAATCTCAAATTCTGCCTGATATGCACCGCTTTCGCCGTCTTCGTCGGTAGCTACAATCTCAAGACTATGCGTTCCCGGCGCAAACGAATAAGGCTCTATTTCGAGGCTAAAGGGGGGTTCGGAAAATTCACTGACCAGCTCACCGTCAATTCTGACGACTACCGTCTGCAGCGCGTCATCTGCCAGCACCTCAAAGGTGAGCGTCGTTGGCGCGTCAATCGGTTCATCTGGCAGCATCATATTGATTACGGGT
>CAZBPB010000175.1:0-7633 GCA_964493565.1 uncultured Pleurocapsa sp.
ATCGTTGGGGGGTCATGGATGATGCGCGTGAAACTATCCGGCTCAAAATCTTCGATCACTTCGGCGCTGTCTCCCAACCGCCGTTCAATGCGCGGGTTGCTGAACACTTCACGTGACCATGGGTTCAACTGCGCCACGTCTACTACTGCCGGGTCTAGCTCGATGGTGATCACTTTTTGCGCGCGTTTAGCTGCTTCAATCGCCGTATAGCCTAAACCCATCGAGGTATCCAGTACGATGCCCGTTGGCTGCGCCGCTTTAATTTTCAGGCGGGTATCTTCCATCGGGTCAACATGCTTGATGCGGTGCATCGGAAAGCCAGCCACCAGCAGCGCGGGCGCGCCTTTGGTCGGGTAGAGCGAAACGTGGCGGCGCGTTTCTTCAGACATGAAGAAGATCTTTTTCGGAGTCAGTCGTTCGCCAGAGCCTTCGAGCGTGTAACAGGCATTGTCGCTGTCTGCCACATCACTCGCATCTTCCCATGAAAGCGTTCCAGCATCAAAAACAATGCCGGCATCGGTCAGGCGAGCGCTCATCTTGCTCAGCCCTAAATCAAGAGATGTTTCGGCCTCAGCATCACCATGCCGGTGTGCTTTCAGCAGCGGCACAGTTTGAATATGCGAAATGACCGGCGGTTGGGGGGTCATCAATGCCCCAGAATTGGCGCGGTTTCTGCGTCCCAGAAGATGTTGGCGGGCTGCCCCACCTGAAACGTGGTATCCGAGCGCAGTCCAAAATTCTGAACACGGGCAACTACGCTGTGGTTGGCGCTGCCAAATTTGACCATGTAGCGCGTGTCCGTGCCGATATAGTTAGCGTAGGTTACGACGCCTTCAACCAGATTGATGTCCGGGTCACGGCGCAGCGCCGCCTTATTTTCTTCAACGGTTGTCGAAGTGCCGTTATCAAATTTAACGCTGCCTTCGGTGGGGAACAGATTGATCTTTTCCGGGCGCACTGCTATGGTCACGTCCTGCCCGATATTGATTGACGGATCATTACACATCGCTTTTATGGTGATGTTATCGCCCAGATCAACCCACCCGAACTGGCCTTCTGCCCGATCTAGCCGTCCGGTCAGGAAATTCGTTTCACCGATGAAGTCAGCCACAAAGCGCGAATTTGGCGTCTCATAAATCTGATCTGCGGGGCCAATTTGCAGCACTTTCCCCTTGTCCATCACCGCGATCCGATCTGCCATAGACATGGCCTCTTCCTGATCGTGAGTGACAAAAATGAACGTGATGCCTAACTGTTCCTGCATTTGCGCCAGTTCGAACTGCATTTCTTTACGCAGCTTTAAATCCAGCGCGCCCAACGGCTCGTCCAGCAGCAGTACAGCCGGTTCGTTCACCAGCGCCCGTGCCAGCGCAACGCGCTGCTGCTGTCCGCCGGAAAGCTGGCGCGGCCTGCGGTCAAACTGGTTCAGGCGCACCATCTCCAGCGCCTTTTGCGCCCGTTTACGGGCATCCGATTTGGAAACGCCCTTCATCTCCAAACCAAACATCACATTTTGAAGCACATTCATATGGGGAAACAGCGCAAAGTCTTGAAATACGGTGTTCACCGGGCGATGAAAAGGGGGAACGTTCTGCATTTCCTTGCCGCGCAGCAAAATTTTGCCACTGGTCGGCTCTTCAAAACCAGCAATCATGCGTAGGGTTGTGGTTTTGCCACAGCCGCTTGGCCCCAACATAGCGAAAAATTCGCCCCGATAAATATTGATAGACACGTTGTCAACAGCGCGGAAAGATTCGCCGCCTTTAGTCGGGAATTCCTTGATAACGTCCTTGATCTCGATGTCTACCGGCTGTGCCGACATATTCGTTCCCTTAAACCTTGCAACGCCGCGCCTAAAAAATAAAAAGGTGCAGAGAGAGGTTCTCCCTGCACCCAAATTTAACCTGATTTAGCCACCCAGCGCCACGCGGATTTCATCCCACGCATAGCTGTATTCCACTTCAGCATCCGGAACAGCAATGATGCTGAACAGATTATCCATAATTTCCGGCGGCGGGTAAATGCCAGGGTTGTTCAAAAGTTCTTCGTCAATCAGGCCAAGGTCAATCGCGACCTGATTCGGCGAGCCGAACGCGGTGTAATTGCTGATGTCTGCGCCTACCTGCGGGTCAAGAACGTAGTCAATGAACACTTCAGCCAGTGCCTTGTTTGGCGCGCCAAGCGGAATGACCAGATTATCCATCCAGAACATCGAGCCTTCTGCAGGAATGGTGTAGTTGAAGTCTTCACACTCGCATTCAGCCATAATCTGGAAGATATCGCCATTATATTCAATCGTGATATCCACATCACCACGGGAAAGCAGCGCCTGACCGTCATCCGCCACAAACGCCACTACGTGGCGACCGTTGGCGATCAGATAGTCACTGGCGGCGGCAATCTCATCCGGGTTGGATGTATTCGGGTCATAGCCAAGGTTGTGTAAGGCGATACCCATCATCGCGCGCAGGTCATCCAGCCACGCTACTGTGCCTTGATATCCCCATACGTCATCCCAGGAATCAATACCGTCTGGAAGCGCATTCACGTTATAGCCAACGCCAATCGTGCCCCACTGGTAAGGTACGCTGTACTGGTTGCCCGGGTCAAACGGCTGATCCAACAGTGCTTCGGTCACATTTACCAGATTTGGTACATTGGCGTGATCAATCGCCTCCAGCAGGTTTTCCTGAATCATGATCTCAACGGCATAGTCCGTTGGCACAGAAATATCATAACCCGGGTTGCCCTGACGCAGCCGCGCCAGCATATCTTCGTTACTGCCAAACACATCGTAGTTTACAGTCACACCACAGGCCGCTTCAAAATTCGAGATCGTATCTTCAGCGACATAAGTAGACCAGTTGTACACACTCAGCGACTGCCCTTCAAAACCTGCGGGGCAAACCCAGGGTTCCAACTCCACTTCGGGTGTTGCTTCTTGCGCAAACCCCAATGCGGGAACAACAGTAACCGCAGCCAGCCCGATTCCAATTAACCATTTACGCATAGTGCAATGCCTCCACAGGCCAGAACCACAAATACTAAAAATTGACCTGCCGTTTATACCCTTTTTTGACGACACGTCAAGCAGTGAATCATGACATATTCAGCGCTGTTTTCACAAATCAATTCGCCATGTTGTTCATGTTAGCGAAAGATGCCGTCTTTCCACACGCAGGGAGTGATCGGCGCAAATGCTGTTTCCCGCGATGATTGGCGCTGGCGGGTCAGTTAATTCCCCGCACCCACAGCCGCCATCACTGCTTCCCACGCTTCGCTGTAAAGGGCGTGGCTTTCCGGCGTGCTGCTGGTTTGAAACAGGCGTTCACGCATCGTGGTAGGCGGGTAAATGGTTGTGTTCACCAGTAAAGAAGGCTGAATAAAACCGCGCTCCATCGCCGCTTCATTGGGCGTTGCGAAAGCAGTGTAGTTGCTAATCTCTGCCCCTACGCGCGGGTCAAGAATGTAATCAATGAAGGCGTGAGCCAGCGACGGATTAGGCGCATCTACCGGGATAACCATATTATCCGTCCACAGCAGCCCGCCTTCTTGCGGGATAGTATAGGCATAATCCGCGCATTCACACTCAAAGATAATCTGAAAGATGTCCCCACTATATTCGATAGCAATATCTACGTAGCCTGCGACGAGCAGTGCCTGCCCGTCATCATCAGCAATCGCCAACACGTTTCCACTGTGTTCGATCAGGAAATCACGCGCGGCGGCAATCTCATCCGGGTTGGTTGAGTTCGGGGCAAAGCCAGCCATTTTCAACGCAACATCTATCATGATGCGCTGATCATTGAGCCATGCAACCGGGCCGTCATAATCGAAAACCTGCTGCCAGCTGGTTATTTCGCCGGTTCGGGTTACATTGTGACCAACGCCAATCGTGCCCCATTGATATGGAACGCTGAAGGCATTGCCGGGGTCAAAAGGCGGGTTTTCAAGCGTAGTGGCAATGTTCACCATATTCGGAATGGCTGCGTGATTTAGCGGTTGTAATAGGCCGCTGCCGATCATCAAGCCCACCGCATAATCGGAAGGTACCACAATATCGTAGCCGCTGTTTCCCTGCTGCAAAGCCGAAATAACGTCCTCATTGGAAGCAAACAGGTCATAATTGACGGTCACATCGCAGGCATCTTCAAAATCAGAAATGGTATTCTCGGCAATATAAGTTGCCCAGTTCCATACGTTCAATTCCTGCCCGCTGAAACCATCCGGGCATCTCCACGTGGGTGTAGACTGCCGCGCAAATGCAATCGAGGTGGGTGCAGTTACCAGCAATGCCCCAACTATCAGAAAGATATTCCACCGCCGGAAAATGCCCATCGTCAACCCCTTCAAGCACCATCCTTAGCAATCATGCTTGATTCGATCTTATGGGAAACTGTGTCTTGAAGTATGGAGATTTACAGAAATTGCGTTGCAAGAAAAAGGGCGGTCAGCAAACCGCCCTCTAACGCAGCCTGATCGGGGCTTAAAGCAGCCTAAGCCGTTTTGGCGATATTGTCGCGGCCTTGCAGCAGCATGGCAATACCGATCAGAATAGTAGACATCACCAGAATGAGGGTGCTGATCGCGTTAATTTCCGGCGTGACCGAGGTTCTAAGCAACCCAAACACGAATACTGGCAGCGTGGTTGAGCCAACGCCGGAAAGGAAGAACGTCACCACGAAATCGTCCAGCGACAGCGTAAACGCCAGCAGCCCGCCAGAAATCACGCCCGGCAAAATAAGCGGAAAAGTGACCCGCCAGAACGTCTTCCAGGGGGTTGCGCCAAGATCGGCGGCGGCCTCCTCTATTCGCGGGTTCATATCGGCAAAGCGTGCGCGCACCACCACCGCCACATAAGAGACTGTAAACACCACATGCCCGATGATGATCGTGCCAAAGCCCGGCGCAGCATCTAACCCGTTGCCACGCAGGAAGTTAAAGATAATGTTGAAAAAAATCAGCAGCGAAACGCCCTGCGTAATTTCAGGAATAATAATTGGCAAAAACAGCATATTATCAACAATGCGTTTGCCGGGATAGTTACCGCGCGCGAGGCTCATTCCCACCATGGTGCCTAGAATGGTCGAAATAATGGTTGTGGCGATAGCGATGGTAATGCTTGCCCCAAACGATTGAAGCATTTCAGAAGTTGAGAAACGTGCTTCCGACCCCGCGATATTGTTGAAAATATTGCTGTACCATTCCAACGTAAAGCCGCGCCACTGGCCAACGGTGCGCGAAGCATTAAACGAAAACACAACCAGTATCACGATGGGCGCCCACAGGAAGAAATATCCTGCTACCGGGGCGATGATCATAAATATTTTGCCGACACGGCGTATCGCCATATCACGGGCAATTTTGCCGCGATCAAATTCGATGGTCTGCGAGCGGTTGGACGATGCAGCGGCTGCCTGTGCCATGTTTTACTTTCTCCTGCTGCTAGCGAATGCGTAGACCATCAATGCCAGCATCACAATCACCATCATGACCACTGAAGCAGCAGCCCCCAGAGGCCAATTGCCGGTACCCCCGAACTGGCGTTGTACCAGCGTACCGATCATCAAACCTTGATTCCCGCCCAACAGTTCAGGCGTAATGAACGAGCCAATCGCCGGAATGAAAACCAGAATACACCCGGCGATAACCCCCGGCATGGTCAGTGGAAATACTACCCTGAGAAATGCCCGCAGGTCGTTGGCGCCGAGATCGTTTGCAGCTTCAACCAACCGGAAATCGAACCGTTCAACCGTCGCGTAAATTGGCAGCACCATGAACGGTAGGAAGCCGTACACAAGGCCAATTTGAACCGCAAAATCGGTGAACATGAACTGTATTGGCTCTTGAATAATGCCAAGGCTCATCAGTAAGCCGTTAATGATGCCTTCGTTACCGAGAATGAGCCGCCACGCGTAGGTGCGCACCAGAAAATTCGTCCAGAAGGGCAAGATCACCAGAAACAGCGCGAGATTGGCAGCCCAGCGGCTTTTGCGGGTCGCCACAAAAAATGCCAGCGGGTAGCCGGAAACCAGACAGATCGCAGTGGTTAGCAGGGCAATTAAGATCGAGTCAATGAAAACCGAAAAGTAGGTAGGGCTAAAAATACGCAGGTAGTTATCAATCGTAAATTCAGGGCTGATGAACGCGCCTCGCGTGCCACGCGTCATAAAGCTGATGGCGACAACAACGAGCAGTGGAATAAAGAAAAAGATAGCCAACCACAACACCGCTGGAAGCGCTAGCAGCCCGCCGCGTCGTCTTTCACGCGGGTCATACCCCGATGAACCACTTAAGTCTATATTAAAGGCCATAACCGTATCGCTCTTGAAGGATTAGTGAACAACCGGTGAAGTATTTCGAATTATAACAAGCATTCTGAACAAGGCATGCAATTCCATCACCAAAATCCGGCGGCGCATTTTCAGGCGTTGTGATTCGCATTGTCAAACGGTTTCAACCCGAACCCTACCCGAATGCCAACCGAAATTGAACGATAACTAACGCGTGACTGAATTATGATAAGAATAGAAAATTGTTACACATTTGTTACACACGGTCGTTAATCACCTCGCTGAAGGAGAGGCTCATGCGGCTTAGAAGCGTACCATTCGTTCTCGCAATCGTGATTGTCTGTCTTATCGCCGCGCCGTTAGTGGCTGTGGCAAGCCCGGCGCAGCAAACCTGCGGGCCAAATGTGACCCACGTGGTGGCCCACGGACAGAATATGTTCCGCATCGCCCTTGCCTACGGCACGACGGTTTCGGCAATTGCGCAGGCCAACCAGATCGCCAACCCGAACGTAATTTATGCCGGGCAAACGCTGCTTATTCCCTGCGCCGGACAAACCCCGGGAACGCCAGCCACGCCGCCGCCAGCTGCAACACCCCTACCCAATCCGTATGAGCTAGATGGCTTATTCGTCGTGCGCCCACCGGTAGTTGCCAATCCAATCGCGCTGGTCGGTGGTGAAGAAGTGCCGCTCACAGCAGATTGCCGCAGACTGCGCGCCAGTTCTCCAACCGATGGCTTTGCGCTAGGCGAAAATACCTTTTACTGGGATCCCGCACCGGGTGTAACAGGGTATCGCATTAACGTTTATAACCTTGACCGCTTTAACGGGCGGCTAGTGGCTTCGTATACGGTTGGGCCGTTCTTCACGAACTTCAGGGCAAATCTTGGTGAAGGCTACCTTGGGCCGGGCATGTTGTATGCATGGGAAGTTCAGGCACTGGTGAGCGATCAGCCAGTTTGTACATCACCACGCATTCGGGTTTACCGTTCAACAACCCCAAGCTAATGACTTAGGATTTGAAGTGGAACGGGATGCGGACTGCATCCCGTTTTTGATTCTGATTATGGGCTATTCCCACTCGATGGTTCCGGGCGGTTTGCTGGTGATGTCATAGACCACGCGGTTAACGCCGCGCACTTCATTGACGATGCGATTGCTGACGCGCGCGAGTAAATCATAGGGCAAGCGCGCCCAATCAGCAGTCATGAAATCGTCGGTGGTTACGGCACGCAAAGCGATAACTTCTTCATAAGTACGGTTATCGCCCATCACACCCACGCTTTTGACCGGAAGCAGCACGGCGAAGTACTGGGCGGACAGGGCAGGATCCAACGCTTC
>CAZBPB010000175.1:7643-8051 GCA_964493565.1 uncultured Pleurocapsa sp.
TCGAGTTCAGCAGTGAAAATGGCATCGGCTTCGCGCAGGGTTTCCAGCCGTTCCCATGTAAGCTGCCCCGGACAGCGCACAGCAAGCCCGGGACCGGGGAACGGCTGGCGCCAGACGATGCCGCGAGGCAACCCCAACGTCTCGCCCACCTTACGCACCTCGTCTTTGAAGAGATCGCGCAATGGCTCAATGAGTTGGAAATGCAAATCTTCAGGCAAGCCACCCACGTTATGATGGCTTTTGATCACTCTGGCAGTTTTGCTGTTGGCGGCACTTTCGATCACGTCCGGATAAATGGTGCCCTGCGCCAGAAATTTCACACCCTGTTCAGCGAGACTCCGCGCCTGCTCCGAGAAAATGTCAATGAACAGGCGACCTATCAGCTTGCGCTTGGCTTCGGGTTCAGTC
>CAZBPB010000176.1:0-2733 GCA_964493565.1 uncultured Pleurocapsa sp.
GCAAAATACCGAACTGGTATTGACGCCGGATGAACGGACGTTTTTGATCGCCAGTCAATCCCAGTTTGAACATGAACAACAAACAGAAATTGAGCGGCAGACGCATGAAAAGCAGCTAGAACGGCGCTCACGGAACTTTCTTCGCGGTCTGGCAGTTGTGTTTGCATTAGCGACTCTCATCGCCGTTGGGCTGTCACTGGTGGCGTTTAGCGAGCGCAACCGTGCGCAGGCAGCGCTTGCGGCTGAACAGCAGGCACTTACCAGCAGTGAGCAGAACCTGTCACTATCGCGCGAGCTAGCGTTGGTCAACGGCGCACAGGCCGCCTTCGCCAATAACGACCTTGATACTGCCCGCGCGCTCAGTCTGGAAGCCGTCGAATTTCCAAGCCCTTCAAACGCCACCTATCAAATGCTGGCGGACGCTGCTTACGCGCCGGGTACAACCCGTATTTTGCGTGATGATCAATACCCCTATGGGTGGGTTCCTGGTGCCGGCGCCCTTTCTCCAGACGAGCGCTATCTGATAACCGTGGGCGATGCAAATGGGCAGCCTGTTATATGGGATCTGGTTTCGGGGGAAGTGGTTGATGTTCTTCCCGGATTTGACATATGGCACGTTGCCTTTCGCCCAACCTCTGATATCAATGGCTGGCAAGTACTAACCCTTTCTGGCGAGGGCATGGTTCTCTGGGATTTTGAGCAGCGCCAGCCGTTGAAGACCTATACCGGACAGCAGGGCGAAATCTGGCCCGCTGTCTTCAGCCCTGATGGAGAACGCATCATCACAGGCTCAACAGATGGTCAGCTCTACATCTGGGATACTGACAGCGGCGAGATACTGCACACACTTCAGGGACATACCGGGCTAATCAACGCTGTGCTTTTTAGCCCTGATGGAACAACTGCCTTATCTTCATCTATGGATGGAACCATTGCGCTCTGGAATGTTGCCGACGGCGTGCTCAACGATCAGATCGATATGGGATTTTTTCCCGCTCATCTTGCCTTCAGCCCGGCGGGAGACCGATTTTTAGTGACCGGTGCAGGTACGCGCACCATGATCCTATGGGACATCGAAGAACGACGTGAAATCAGGCGTTTTAGTTATTTGGGGCCAGTGTATTCGCCGAATTTCAGTCAGGATGGTCAAACAGTCTTTGCAGCTACGGGCAACCATATCGTCTTCTGGAATATAGATACGGCTGCTGTGGTGAAGACGTTGGAGGGGCACGCATACACTACCCCTTTCATCCCGCTCAATGATGAGGCCAACCTCGTCAGTTATTCGCCTGATGGAACGATACGCCTGTGGGATTTGCATGATGGGACAGACATCATCAATGTCCAGATTCCGCGCCTGGGTACCGATGGCGATATTAGCCCGGACGAACAAACAATGGCGGTTGGGTCTGGCGGTGGTGACGAAGTTCCTGAGTGGCCCGGGCTTGTCATCCTTCTCGATGCTGCTACGGGTAATGAGATTCGCCGTTTTGGTGAGGATGGAATTGCTCACACTGGAAGCCCCACCAGCGTTCGCTTTAGCCCGGATGGTCAGGTGATCCTCTCATCCGATAGGTCGGGTGAGATTAAATTATGGAATGTCGAAGATGGATCGCTGCTGCATAGCTATACGGGCATTAGCTCCACCGTAAATAGCGTTGAATTTTCACCTGACGGATCGGCTTTCATTGCCGCAACCTATGAAGGTGATGTGGTAGAAGGTGATGTCAACGGCGGTGAAATCACGCGGCGCTTTTCCTTTGGCGCACCGGTGGGCAGAGCGATATATAGCCCGGATGGACGCCAGTTTCTAGCATGTTATTGGAATGAGACTTCAGATATAGCGTTAGTGGATTATGCTACTGGTGAGATTTTGACCACCTTAGCGGGACACTCACCCTGTCTGTCACTTGCCTTTGCCCCCGATGGGACGTCTGCTGTCTCAGGACATATTGACGGCAGCATCTATCTCTGGGATTTGACCGATGGGCGACTCATTCGTCAGTTTTCCGGTGAACAGGGACGTATTAACGATCTCTCGTTTACTCCAGACGGACAAACGGTGATCTCTGGAAGTCATCCCCGTACTTCCGCGTTGACCTTCTGGGATGTGGCGACTGGCGAACCCTACCGGCGCTATTCTGAGCATCAACGCCTGGTTTATGGTCTCGATCTCACCGAAGATGGCCGAACGCTACTGTCCGTCTCAAGTGGCGCAACGGCATTACTCTCCCGAATTGACACAAATGAAGAACTCATTGAGTGGATACACAACAACCGCTATGTGCCTGAACTGACCTGCGAACAGCGCGAGCTTTATCAAATCGAGCCGCTGTGTAACGCGCCCGCGTGATTGAATCGGTTGGGGGAATTATTGGAGGATTCTGATCATTAAGAGAGAAATGTTCCTACAATAAACACAAGATTCATTTTACTCTGCATTGCGGGGAATATCATGGATACATCAACACCGGGAATTAGCCTGAAAGGTTATGAATACCGGGAGATGATAGGCTCAGGCGCTTTTGGCACAGTATACCGCGCCTATCAAACTTCGATTGGACGCGAAGTTGCTATCAAAGTGATTCAGCCCCAATATGCCAATCAACCGGATTTTGTACGCCGGTTTGAAGTGGAAGCGCAGTTAGTTGCGCGGCTTGAGCACCCGCATATCGTTCCTTTATATGATTACTGGCGCGATCCTGAAGGCGCATATCTGGCAATGCGCTGGCT
>CAZBPB010000176.1:2743-8020 GCA_964493565.1 uncultured Pleurocapsa sp.
CGCAGATATTTCCCGTTTGCTGGATCAGCTAGCATCAGCGCTTACGCTGGCGCACCGTGAAGGGATCATTCATCGAGACATTCATCCAAATAATATTCTGTTGGATGAAGACGATAACGCTTATTTAGCTGATTTCGGCGTAGCTAAGAATATTCACTTACGCCAGGCGTCAAAAGACATTTTGGAAAGCCTGAAAGGATCCTCTGAGTACTTATCGCCGGAGCAAATTCTCGGCGAATTGGTCACCGATCGTACCGATATCTATAGCCTTGGTTACGTCGTTTATGAGCTGATCACTGGCGAAAAGGCATTTCCAGAGGCAAAGACGCCAGACGATTACCTCCAGAATCATCTGAAAACCATATTGCCTAAGATCAGCGCCGGTAGAGCGAATATTCCCGCTGCCGTAGACGAAGTGTTGCAAACTGCCACCGCAAAAGATCCCTCCCGTCGTTATCCCACTGCCGCAAGGTTTGCAACTGCATTTCGCGCGGCTATCCCCACCGTACTGCCCAACGTTTCATGGCAGCCATTAGCAGAGCCGTTGACGACGCGTGAACTCGAAGTGCTGAACCTGTTGATCGATGACAGCTCAATCAATGAAATTGCTGATAAATTCGTGCTCACGCAGGGAACCGTGCGCTGGTATATCAAACAGATTTATCGCAAGTTAGACGTAAACAATCGCCAGCAAGCAGTAGCCCGCGCTCTCAGCTTGAAGTTGAATGAGCCGGGTCGCGTCGCTGCTCGCGTTGAAGTGGAAAGCAGTGAAGCGCCGCCGCTTGCAGATTCCTCACATACCGATGTCGAACCGGATAATCCCTATAAAGGGCTGCGGGCTTTTCAGGAAACCGACGCGAGAGACTTTTTTGGACGCGCAGCGCTTACTGAACGGCTGCTTTCACGCCTTTCTGAAGGTGACGAAGATTCCCGCTTCTTGGTTGTTGTTGGCCCTAGCGGCAGCGGCAAATCGAGTGTGGTGCGCGCTGGCTTGATTTCAGCGTTGCGTAAAGGCGCGCTGGCTTCGTCGCCAACCCCTTTTATCGCTGATTTCTTGCCCGGTGCATATCCCATCGAAGAGTTAGAAGCTGCGTTACTGCGCGTTTCGGTGAATCCGCTGCCCGGCTTATACAACCAGCTTAGCGAAGATCGTCGCGGCTTGGTGCGCGCTGCCAAGCGACTGCTGCCGCCCAACCCCAAAACCGAACTGATTCTGGTTATCGATCAGTTTGAAGAACTTTTTACGCTGGTTGAAGATGAGGCAGTGCGGACGCATTTCATCGATTTGTTGCTCTCGGCAGTGACCGATCTGCGTAGTCGGGTTCGCGTGATCCTAACCTTACGCGCCGATTTCTTTGACCGTCCGCTGCTTTATCCACGTTTAGCCGAACTGGTGAGAACAAACTCCGAGATTATCCTCCCCCTAAGCGCCCGCGAAATGGAACAGGCCATCGTTGCGCCTGTAGAGCGTATCGGCATGCGGCTGGAGGCTGGATTGGTCGCCACCATCATTGACGACGTGGGCGAACAGCCCGGTACCCTGCCATTGATGCAGTATGCCTTAACCGAACTATTTGAGCAGCGTGAAGGCATGATGCTGACCTTAGATGGCTATAAGGCAACTGGCGGTGTTTCCGGTGCATTGGTCAAACGTGCCGATCAACTTTACGACAATTTCGATGGCCAGACTCAGGAAATGACACGTCAATTATTTCTGCGCCTGATTACTCTAGGCGAGGGAGCAGAGGATACCCGCCGGCGTACTTTGGTTGCCGAATTGGCGGCGCTGGACAATGCAGGGCGCATCGAAGAGGTGATTAACGCTTATGTTGATTACCGGTTGCTCACCCTGGATCACGATCCAGTCACGCGCGGGCCAACCGTCGAAATTGCGCACGAGGCGCTGATTCGCAAGTGGGATAGGCTGCGCGAATGGCTGCTGAATAGCCGGGAGGATATTCGGATACAGCGTCGGCTAGGGTATATATCTGACGAGTGGCGAAGATCGGATGCTGACTCGAGTTATTTGGCACACGGCGCGCAGTTAACGCAGTTTGAGGGATGGGCGGCGGAAACCGAGATTGTACTTTCCGTTCAGGAACGCGAATTTCTGGATACCAGCTTAGCCCACCGCCAGCGTGAGGTTGAGGCAGAGGCAAACCGGCAGAAACGCGTGAGTCTATTGGAGCGGCGTTCCCGCACACGCTTACACGGACTCATCGTCGCTCTTGCTGTAGGTCTGGTTCTGGCACTCGTATTAGGTGGCGCTGCAATTTATCAAGGCAGTGTTGCCGATGCAAATGCCCAACGTGCGGAAGCCAACTTTCAGAACTCTGAATCTCTGCGTCTGGCCGCCGCCGCTAGCGCTTTGTTGCCAGGGAACGTCAATGATCACCAGACGGCGGCGCTGTTAGCTATACGTTCGCTTGAGACGCAATATTCGCCTCAGGCGGATGCGGCACTCTCACAGGCGACACAGTCGCTGCGTACGGTTCACCATTTCCACGGCGCAGAAAACAATGTGTCGAAATCGCGGTTTTCTCCAGATCAACAACTGCTGGCTGTTGAAACATCAGATTCCGATATTCAGATCTGGGATGTTAGCGAGTGGACGCTGCTTCAAACGCTTAATGGTCACAGCGCCGCGCTGTATTATCTTGATTGGTCGTCCAACAATCAGATGCTGGTCTCATCGAGTTTCGATGGCAGTACTCGCGTCTGGAATGTACAGACTGGCGAGGAAATCAAACAGTTTCCAGATGCGTACTGGCGCATGCATTTTGCTCCAGATAACAACCGCATTGCCATGACCCTGACCCGTGAATATAGGCCAACGATATGGGATCTGGCGGCAGACGAAGAAGTGCCGTTGTCACCGATGCTCGATCAAATAGAATCCGTTTGGGATATAACTTTTTCAGCAGACGGGCAGTCCATTATTGTCTTCGAAACGCAGGGCATAATCCATGTGCTGGGCGGTGAATTACAATATATATTACGAGAGTTCAACTGTACCTACGGCTGGGATTTAATGTTTTCCCTGGATAGGCGGCTGATGATGTGCGTTGATCAGGCCACCAATCATGTCAATTTCTGGGATACGTCAACCTGGGAACTCGTTCAATCAGTGGAATCGACAGTACTCCTGCCCCTTGCATTTTCGCCAGATAATTCGCTTGCCGCAGTCGGGTCAGACGCCGGTCTAGTACAACTTATCAACATCGAATCTGGAGAGATACTGCGCGAATGGATCGCTGGCGAGGGCGCCATGGTATGGGCTGACTTTCTACCGGATGGACAAAGCCTTCTGACTGGCTCCCAGGACCGTACCGCCCGCCTCTGGGATATTCAAACCGGGCGCGAACTGCGCCGCTACTCCGGATTAGGGGAGGCACGGGTACAGGGTGTTTCAGCCGATGGCATGCTGGCATTGATCAATTCCCGCAACGGTACCCATCTGGTGGATACGAATATTGCGCGTGAACCGCGCGCTTTCATGGGGTCTGATCTTTCGGGAGCGTGGTATTCGCCAGATGGGTCTAAGGTTTTAATCGGGGATGCTGGCAGTGTTTACCTGTGGGATGTGGCCTCAGAATCAATTGTACGCGAATTCTCATTGGAAGATCCTGAAACGGAAGGTCTTTTCTGGCCTGACTTCTCTCCCGATGGTCGAAAAATCCTGACTGGCGGAGTGGCAGAAGGCATTCGTTTATGGGACGCTGACACGGGCGAACTGGAACGGGTTTTCCCCGGCCCTCTCGCGAACTGGTATCCTGCCTATGCTCCGGACGGCAACCATGTTGCTGCCAGCAATGATAATGGGGAGATCTATATATGGGATCTCGATTCCGATGATCAACCTATGCGCATTGCATCAGGTCATACCGGTTTTTCCTCGGTTGGTTACTTTCCGGATGGTTCGCTTCTTCTCAGCATTGATAATTCTGGTGAATTTCATTTATGGGATCCAGTGACTGGTGAATTGCGGCAAACCATTGACGCGGGCGGTGGGGTCGCTTACTCCGATTTTTCGCCTGACAGCAGGTATTTAGCTTTTACCGGGTTTCCATCAAATTCTCAAGTCTGGGATCTTGAGCGCAACGAGCCAATACCCTGGTTTCCAGAACTGCCAGGTCCCTTTTCAATCACCTTTTCACGTGATGGTAGTCAGGTGTTTGTCGGGCTTGCCGATGGCTCGGTGCGGATGATTGACCTGGCAACCGGTATGCAGATACGTTCCTTCAAGCCACATTCAGGACCCGTTTGGACTATTTCATCGTCGCCAGATGGCAGGTATATCGTAAGTGGCTCAGCTGATGGCAGCGTGCGCATTTCGGATATCGAGATTTCCGGGCTAATCGATTATGCCTGTTCGCGATTATTGTGGGATTTGAGTCCGGAGCAGCGCGTCCAATTTGGAATCCTTGATGATTTGCCAACCTGTCCTGCCGGCACCTCACAGGAATAGTTATAACTTGAAGGGGAGAGGCTCATTCCCCCAAAAATTCCCCTATAGGAGGAGGACGACTTCCCCCAAACCAGCGCCTTACTTTGGAAATGGCGATTAGCCACCCGTCTGACTTTTCATAGGGGCGGATTGATCTAGTGAGGAGAGCTGTGAAATGAAGCGTCTAATGTTGATTGCACTTTTCTTTGTCGCGCTGTCTGGAACTTTACTGGCTCAGGATGAGGCGGTACTTCCCTTATTGGTCGAATGTACTGGCGAAGTAGGGATGCCCTGTATAGAGAGGGTAGATGAAACTAGCGATCTGATCGGCATCTGGCGGCGCTCTTTTATGGGCGGCTCGTTAGTCGGAACAATGGATGTTGCGGATGATGGCACCTTCACGCTATTCGAAGATCCACAAATGGAAGTAGTTCATGTAACAGGCTCAATCAATTTTGAGGATGGCCTCGCATTGGTTGGTGCTGATGCCCTTCCGAATGTACCTGCGCCATGCGTCGCGCCGGGAACTTATGAAGTTCAGCTTATTCGCGTAGGTGAGCAACCTGTTGCATTGATTTATCGGCTGATCGAAGATGCCTGTGAGGGACGCAAACTAGACATGGCTAACCCAATGTTGTTTGTCCCGGAAGATAGTTCCCGGGTTTGGAGTTCAGCGACTGCGTGGCTGGCTGAGGCAGGTGCAATGCCATGCAAACGATCGGCTCACGCTGTGGCATGTTTGCCTTTTGTTGGTGGCAGGAAGTAGCTATTCATCTGATTTGTTCATACAGCCGGGTTCATTTAGTGAGAAGGTCATAAAATGAAACGCC
>CAZBPB010000177.1:0-5959 GCA_964493565.1 uncultured Pleurocapsa sp.
CCTGCGGTGGTGGAGAAGGCATGATGGCGCTGTCCGGTGATACTTGTGAACCGCTTCCGGAAATTTGTGAGGTTGTAGCTAGCTCAGATGCTTCAAAACTTCGTATACAGCCAGCACTTGATGAAGAAAATTGGTTGCTGGAAGTGCCAGAAACCTACGTTTATAACCATGATACGTTGTTGTCAGGGGCAGCTTTACCCAACCGCCCGTGGCTGTGGTCAGGTGGAGTTGTTCCTGCCCAGGTAAATATCACTTCTATACATGCTGTTGCTTACGTGGGTGCTATTGGTTGGGTTGATCCAGATATTGAATGGATTCAAGTTGAAATACAGACGACCGATGTTGGAGATTTGTCAGGATATATGGGATTTACCGATATAAACGGGGATGAGATCCTAGCACTTGAATCGTGCAACCTGCTTGAGTTGCCTGTACCAACTCCTGATTTGGGAATGCCAACAGTAGGTTTAGATGAGTTTGCGGATAGGCCTCCTACTTTTGCTGTATTTGGGAATTCAGCAATATTATACCCCTTGCCTTCATCTGTAATGGGGACTTGCAAAATACATGAAGGCGATATGATTCCGTGCAGTCCAAATGATGATTTCTCGACGGTTGATATTATCCCACGAAACTTTGAACTATGCATTGATACTAACCCAACAAATCAGCTTGATGAATGTGATCCAAGTATCGGTGCTACTCCGCAAAGAATACCTATTTATGCGCCAAGATCGGGATGTGCTTATTCTTTCAGTAGCCCCCCATCAGTAGTTATTCGGCTCCTAAGGGGAAACGAAACCGGAGGTCAAACGGAATGTAATGGAGCTATTGCTGAGGGGGATCGTTTGATTGTGCTGACACACATTATCAAAGACGCTAGCATACCTGATGCAGTTAGTGGACGGTTACTCATATCTAGCGGATATCTTATTGGATATATGTGTCTAAGTGATGAAGCATTTGCTCCTTGTGAAGTTGCGAGTACCACAACACCCACTCATTTAGCTTTTCAACTACAGATTTATACAAGTGGTGATTACGCACAAGCTCCCAATGACATTTTGGGTTATCTAGCCTTATCAAATTGTCTATATGATGACTGGGAGTCAAGTAATGGCAGTCCTGAATCGCAAGCTAGCCCGCTTCGTGCATGCCCAGCAACTTAACCTGTGAAAGTAGGTAATCTGATGAAACGTATCGCCCATCTTAGTTTCATCGCGACTGTTGTATTGTTGCTTGCAATGACTCACTTTACTTTTAGTTCCAGCGCTCAGCCAGCAACTAATTTTGCGTATCTGGTGACAACAGTTCGAGGTGCAGACATTCTCGTTATTGATGTCAATAATCCTGACGCTATGGCTATTAGGAGAAATTATCCAATACCTGAAGGGTGGTCTATGACGCGACAAGCTTTTATAAGCCCTAACGGAGAGTGGATTGCCACAGCATTGCTTTCCAATGATCAGCAGCTATTGAAGGTTCAGCTGTACGAATTTTCTTCTGGTGAGATTTATGATGTGGTTGAGGGAGCAATCTCAACAAATGGGCGCAATATAGCTTGGTCACCAGATAGCCACTATTTAGCATTTAATATTGCCCAGAATACTAACAACTTCAATACTGTTGTTTATTCCGTCATTGATGGATCGCTGAGAAGGTTCACAAGTGATAATACAGATCACTTTGATATTGGCTGGTCACCAACTTCAACGCATTTGGCAACCTTTTCTAAGTTGTGTGACGAAGGAACCACCTGCCTGGGGCAACTTGAAATGTTTAATGTTGTTAATGGACTTCAAGAAGAATCAATTGATTTACCAATGTCCTTTGGCAACTCCATTGCCTGCGGATTAACAATTTCTCCTGATTTAATGCAAATTGCTTTCGTAGCACGTTGTGCATCCGAACCAGAGATTGCAACAGATGTCTATATTTGGAATACAAATGTAAATAATGTAGAGCAAATCACATATTTGTTCGCAGAAGCACCGAATAGTACACCCGTGTGGGCAGCTTACAATCTCGCTTGGCTAGATCACCAAGACCTGCTTATTGGACTCGATTATCAACTTTTTACACAACCAGAAGCCAATCAGCTTATGACATATAACTCGTTACAAAATAACATTACCATATTATCAACAATGGCTGGTACAGCATTCGCGGTCAATCCATATTATGAACAAGTAGCTGTTTTGTCGGAAAGTTCAACAAGTAGCTTTTCTACACCTAACACAGGTCAACTTGTAATTTTATCTACAAGCGAAATTACAGAGATAACAGATGGGCTGAGTAGGCGAGGTGTTGATGCTTCTTTCAATGCTCCTTTGGGATGCGATCTGACATGGTCGCCTGATGGAAGCTTATTATCGTACGTCACTTATACGAATGATTGCAAAGATGAAATAACAGGATTTGTATTTGTTGATCCTGCAACTGAAGTTAGCCATCAACATATGATTACTTTGGATGGCATTACCGATAATAATGTAATTATTACAGCGGGGTGGATATCTGAGTAAGTAAAGGTTAACCACATAACTCCTACCGCACCCGCTGCGCGAAGTAGCCGTGCACGAAGCGGTAGAACTCCATCGTGTTTTCGGGGCGCTGGCGGTTAGTGTCCAGCTTGCGGGCAAGGCCGCTGTCGTCTTGCAGCACCTTCTGGTCATATTTTTCGGTGATCATCAGGATCAGGTCGGGAATGCGCTGTAAGTCAATGGCAAGGTCACGCACCAGCGTGCGCCGTTCCACCAGCGATAAATCACCCCACAGGCTTTCAATATCGCCCTGTATGGCTGCCGCTTCAATCGAGAACTTACGGTCTGACGGCAGCGCCCGCAGCGCCGAAGCCAGCAGTCGGTTGATCTGTTCCACTTCACGCAGCAGGTTGTGCGAAGCTCTATCACCTAACGGATGAATGGTGATCAGTTGATCGGGCTTCAGCGCCAGCCGCTTGCCACGCGCAAAATAGCCGCCCATCACCCTGAACACGTCCAGAATCGTGGCTGCCGATCCGCCGCCGCTGACCAGCGCCTCAAGCTGCTCGGCATTTTCCCGCGAACGCGCCGCACGATGCTGGCTTGCCAGCGCCGCGATATTGTCCATCAATTCCAGCATGCCTGCCGCCAGCGCCGCGCGTTCTTCGTTGTTCAGGTTGCCGCTTAAGCTGTCAATGTCGCTCATCAACGAATTGACCGAAGGCAGCGTGTTCTTATCGCGGTACGAAAAGCCGGTATCGTACAAAAATTGCGCGACGGTATGCAGCGTGTAGGCGTAATCGCCAATCTGCTCGCCGCCCAACACCTGATGCATGGTGCGCGTAGCGTCCAGCGCCACCCGTACCTCGTCGCTCAGTTCGCGGCCCAGCCGGTTGATAGCTGATGCCCCCGCTGCGCCCGAAAGACGCCGCACAAAGCGCCGCAAACATTCCAGCGCCGTCGCCTGCACCTCGGCGTTCCAGCTTAACTGGCGGTACATGGCGATCATCACCTGTAGGCCAGCCTCGCCCTTGCGCGCCGCCGGCGCAGGCATCAGTCCCACCACCCGCTGCGCTTGTCCCTGATCCCGCCGCTCAACGTGATAATTCAGCAGTTCAGCCAGATATTCCGGCGCGATGGTTTCGGCAATCAAGCGGTTATTGAAGACTAACGTGGTCAGTTCGGTTGCCCGTGAGGCCATTTCCGGCGACCAGTGCTGCTGCTGAAGCGCGCCAAAATAGGCCATTGCCAGCGTCATCGGCCTCACATTGCGTTCGGTCATGGTACCGAGTGCCTCGCCCAGTTGATCCGGCGAAAGCGGCGTTTCAATAAATAGGCGGTGAGTCATATTGGCGAACTGAAGCTGTTTGTCGCCGGGAAAGAACAGCCGCTGCTGCTGCCCCATCATTTGTACCAGTTCGGGATACGCGCCCCGCGCCAGCAAAATTTGCAGCAGGCTAAAGCGCGCCGGGGGATCGAGAATCTGCTGTAGGTCGTCTGTCGAAAGCGCCCGCGCCAGCCAGCGCAGCGTCGAATCGTAAGTTTCGCCAAAGGGCGATTGCGCGGCGTTTGCCAGGGTTTCCAGCGCCGCAGAGTCGAGCAGTTCATAGCGCCCGCCCAGCGTGACCAGCTCGGACAGGCGAATGGCGATCAAAGGCCGCCAGTGGCCGCCAAAATCGCTGACCACCCGCGCTAGCAGTCCATCGGGCATAGCGCCAGATGCCTGTCCGGAAAGTTGTGCCAGCAGCACGCCCACGCTTTGAGGAAGCTGCGCCACCAAACCGGGCTGCGCGGCCACCCGTTGAAGCTGCTCGGCAGGCAGCACCGTCGCCGCCAGCGCAAACACGGTTTCGGCAAGGTTGCGATCTTGCGAGGCCAGCGGAATAGAAGTCTCGATCAACTGCGGCAGTACCGGCACGAAATCGGCGGCATTAGGCGCAGCGCGTACATCGGCTAAGAACTGATTCAGTCCGACGGCATCACCCGCGTTGACCAGCGACTGCGCACTAGCGAGCGCAGCCCGCTGTAACAGGTCAATCCAGTACATGCCTTTGAAACCGCCCGGAGTGGTCAGCCAATGGGTAACCCGGCGGTAGACCATCTCGTGTTTTCCAGACGCCAATGCTTTACGCATGGCTTCGATGATCGTCCGTTCAAGCTCTGGCTGCCCTTTGGCGACAACCGTGAGTAGGTCGGTATTTTCGTCTTCATCCAGCACCAGCGCGAAGGCCAGCAGGTGATTGATGTACACCACCCGCAGTTCATCGGAAAGCGTCGGGTCTTCAGCCAGCACCCGTGACGCTTCGTTCGCGCCAACCGGCAAGTTATTGATCAGCGACTCGTCCATTTTCAGGCGATAGCTGCTGTAGGCGAGGGCGTCGGTCATGCTGTCGCCGCGTTTTAGCCGCCATCCGGCAACCGGAGTCAAGGCGTTAGTCGCTTCGCTGACAAGGCTTGGATCCAGCCGTAACTGACTGCGGATGAAACGGGCGTAGTCATCTTCCGGCTTGAAACCGCCTGTTGTAGGCTCGCCCCATACGTATTCCAGTACATCCGGCGACAGCGGTTGATCATCCGCAACGAGGCGCACCTGTGCATCCAGCGACACATCTGAAGTGGTATGCGTGGCAAAGGTGACTCCATAACGTGCAGGCGGCGGCAGCAGCGAAAGCAGCCCTTCGATCAGCGTGATGCGTTTGGGAAGTTCCGGCGGGGCGCCGCGCACATAAATGGGCACGCCTTTGATGATCGCCGCCAGCATGATTTCAATAACGTTCAGCCGGTCACGGGTGATGGTCATCAAATTGAGCATCGCCTGTTCCTGCTGCGCGCTAGTAGGCGTGGTAGAAGGCAGCAGGGTGACGGGCGGCAGGGTTTGACCGGTCATTTCGTAGGTTGGGAATTGGGTTTGAGCAAGCGCCAACACGCCGCGCAAATTACCGCTTAGGGCGCGCAGGCTATCGGGCGACACCAGCAGATAATGACGAAATGGATACTGCCCGCCGCGATCCACCGACTGCACGAAGATGAACGGAGAAACTTTGCCGCGCACCAGCGCCAGCGAGCCAACCTGATTATCGGGCAGCGCAGGCAGCGGCGCGTCGTTCACCGCGCTGGCGGCCATCGCCGGGGTGATGCCACGCGACGCCGAAAGCTGGCGCGCCTCACCTGCGAGACGCCCACCCATCATCAATTGACCGTGATAAAAGTGCTCTACCGCAAAGCCGGTGGCTGCCACGCCCTGATCCTACAAACAAATGGGGTTACTAGTACAAATGTAACATTTTTGAGTTTACCTTGAGCGTAATCTTTCAGCAAAGGGGGGGATTAGGGGGGATTTGCTACTCTGCTTCCCAATCGATCAGTTCTTCGCGTATTTCAAGCGGCCGTTCAGGTGGCCGCTCGATAGGATCGTGAGCTAGCGCGCCGTAGGTGCGATTGACGAAAGCAATCTACTCAGCGTGATCACGGATATC
>CAZBPB010000177.1:5969-7586 GCA_964493565.1 uncultured Pleurocapsa sp.
CCAAACTGCTTTGCAAAGGGATATCACGAAAATCTTCAGCCGGAATATGACCTGTAGCTAACTTCATCAAAGGCTTGTCACAGGTATAAATGCGGGAAACATTGTTGACGATAGCAGTCGCCATTATCTGAAGATCCACTTTAAGGCGAGAGTGAGTAGCACCTTGATCAGACTTTAATTCCTTAAGAAGGGCTTTTATCCCTGAGTCGTAGCATAAACGCGCTAGAACAGACGCCGCTTCCAGATTGAAATCCACCACCATAAAATTATGGCGAAATCTTGTTAAGACATCGGAATGATCATCGGGTGGAACGATAGAAAGAACTTCAGCCACAACAATTGCAGGGATAATAACATCAACTTTTTGCTTGTCTAGAAAATCAATAAACTGTTTTGCATGAGCAATTGTAGTAGTGCTAGCACTAGGGTTTTGAGCGCGTGTAGCATAAGCAACGACCATAGTGTCTAAGCAAACTACTGCCATTCTTCGTCCTCATCATCATCGTAGCGTATTCCTGCAAATATCTCATCCAAGTTTTCTACCGGATCAAGATATTCACCAACCACTTCATAAAGGGATGAAAATGATTCAGTTAGGGATTTTGCATCGTAGTCAAGGATGTTCTCAACATTAAAGTGCTCAAGAACCATGTTTGTAGGATCATATAATGCAATCCCTTGTAATCCAACCCGTTTATATAAACGGCTGCCCAGCTCTTGAGCAATTTTCTCGTTTCGTAGCGTGCAGTTAATTACTTGTCCCGACAAAATCCGTATTCTCGCAGTAGGTTTATCTTCACCGCCTACACGAAAGACTTTGCCATATAACGTCGTTCGACTCTTCAAAAAAGTTATTTGGGCATCAATTTTAGTTGTAGTTGATATTGACGTTAGTTTCCGATAACTATCCCCATGTCCATTGCGATCCCAAAATTCAGCCACGCCGTTATATCGACGCGCGAAATCACGAACGGATTCAAGACCTTTAATGGCTTTTGGGGGCAAATAGGCATAGTCGTTTTCGTTAACTGCATTTGCGACTATTCGATAAGCGCGTTGCGCTTCTTGGGGGAACTGCGTCTTGAAATCTAATACGTAGCTGCCACGTTTTACATCTGCTAGACCAATAACAACTTGACTAGACTCAATTCCTAATTCAGGATTCTCGCGGGAAATTAGGACAGCAAGCATCTCTTCAATAGCGACAATAAGTGGACCAACATCGCGTGATCGTATTTTTTCAGGTCCAATGTCAATATCTGTGATCCGCACCTGTATTGTGTAATCTTGGTTCAGATCATTCATAGGAAATCCCTCTCTCCCTAGGGATTTTTAGATTATGGTTTGTTTTTTGAAAGCGCACAAGCAATTGATCCCGATAATTTATTTTAGCACAAAATTTCTAGTAACATTGCTTGAGAATTGATTTCTAGTATTGGAATCAATAAACAGATGAAAATCCTTTCATGAAACTAAAAATGTATACTTCAGGCAATATAGGGGTGAGTTCGCAAATCGCCCTTCGCGGGCAGAGCATGCCGTGGCCCTACAAAGCTTGTAGTCTTGGTGAAAAGAAACCCTCTCCCACGCTTGCATGGGAGAGGTACAGAGTTTTTA
>CAZBPB010000177.1:7596-8001 GCA_964493565.1 uncultured Pleurocapsa sp.
CCGGGGCAGAGGATGTTCTTCGGGTCTAGCCCGTGCTTGATCTGCGAAAGCGCGTTCATGCCTGCGCTGCCGTACTGTGCCTCCATGAAGGGCTGCAAGCGCAAGCCGACGCCATGATGATCGTTGATCACCGCCCCAGCCGCCAACGCCGCCTCCACGCCCGCCTTGATGATCTTGTCATGAAGCGCCTTCGCTTCGGCTAAATCTGATGGGCCGGTGGGAATTTTCATGCGCGCGTAAATCATTGAACCCCACTCGTACCAGTGGCTGAAATGGGTGTTCAGCGAAAGTTCCCATTCTGCACCGACTGCCTCGCGGATGGCGCGTGTGGTCGCATGATACACCGCATTGATATGCGAGAAATCGGCTACTACGTCCACTGTCCCCCAGATGCTCGGCAGTTCC
>CAZBPB010000178.1:0-6780 GCA_964493565.1 uncultured Pleurocapsa sp.
TCGTAAAGATGCTGAGGGCACGGTTTTGCGTTTTCAGCGGGTCTTCACGGACGACAGTACGGGTTGCCATTTCAGCAGCACGCCGTGCCATGATGGCACGACGGCGTTCGAGGTTGGTTTCCAACACAGCGCCGCCAGCACGTAAACCAGAGAACAACAGTACAACAACACTGGCGGCATCGAAGAGCGCCAGCCGCAGGCGGTAGATTTGTGCCAGCAGTACATCACCGATCCAGATGATGAAGCGTAATAGTGCAGTTCCGAGTTTGTCTGTGATGCGCAGCGCCCGTATCAGCATTTACACAACTCTATGATTCGATCTTTATGAGCAAAGCGCTGCTGAATATACTGGAAAGCGCACAAAGTCGCAATTTAGCTCATATAAGGTTTAAGAATTCAAATTCAAGCGTTCAGCGACAATCTCCACTACGTCTTTCACCTGTGGACCATCTTTCACTTCGGCGCTGGCATCCGTGAACATGCGCATACAGAACGGACAACCAACAGCTAAGGTATCCGCACCTGTCGCTTTGGCTTCCTCATAACGGGTGATATTCACCCTTGCCGAACCATGTTCTTCCTCTTTCCAGAATTGCGCACCACCAGCACCGCAACAAAATGAATTGCGCTTGGTACGTGGCATTTCTATGAGGTTAATGCCAGCACCAGTTAGTGCCTGACGCGGTTGTTCGATCACGTCGTTGTGTCGCCCTAAATAGCATGGATCGTGGAATGTGACGTTAGACTGCTTGTTGGGGTGGGCAGCGGCGGGCAACTTGCCCGCCGTGATCAGTTCTTCGATCAACTGCGTGTGATGAACAACTTCGTAATTCCCGCCAAACTGTGAATATTCCTTGCCGATGTTATGGAAGCAGTGCGGACAAGTGACGACGATGCGTTTAGGCTTGACCTCATTCAGAGTTTCAACATTTGCCTTAGCCATCTCCGTATACAAAAACTCGTTGCCAGCACGCCGCGCTGTATCGCCAGTACACGCTTCTTGTTCGCCTAATACCGCGAAATTAACATTCGCAGCTTTCAATACCTGAACCAAAGTACGTGCAGTTTGTCTGGCACGTGGCTCATAAGTTGCGGCGCAGCCTACCCAGTACAGCACATCGAAATCAGGATTAACATCTGTCGTTGGCACATCTAGCCCGTCCGCCCACGCTAGGCGGCTATCACTCATCTGCCACGGGTTGCCTTGCCGTTCCATGCCATTAAACGCCCCCTTCAGTTCGGTGGGGAAATCTGCCTGCACCAGCACTTGATCCCGTCGAATGTCGAGGATATCGAACATCGGCTCGTTACCGACAGGGCAAATATCAACACAAGCGCCACACGATGTACATGCCCATACCGCCGATTGGCTGATCGCCCAACCGACGAGGTTGTGCTCGGATTCTTTGCCTGCGGCGAGATCACTCATCTGATCGCGGATGCTATAGCGCTTATTGATTTCATAAGCGGAAGGAGATAGCTCTTTGCCCGTGACATAGGCAGGACAGACATCCTGACAACGGTTGCACATGATACAGGCGAAGGCATCTACTAAGTGCGTTTTGGGTAAATGCTCTAGTTTTGCTGCCCCAAATTGCTCACGCGATTCATCGTCAAAATTTTCTGGCGGTAAAGCACCAAGTGAAGTGCGTTCAGGTTTGGTAAGAAAGTTGGCGGGCGCCATGAATAAGTGGGCGTGTTTGGTGTATGGAAAATAAGGGATGAAAGCAAGGATAGTGCCGAGTGCTAACCACCAGAAGCTGTGTTCTAGCACAACAAGGACATCATCACTAGCCCCTGACCACACGTTCGATACGACCTGAGCGAATGGCTGTGGCGCGATATGTTCACCGTGCCGACTATCCATCTGAATAACGACGGATGAGCCGAGGAAGCGTGAACCCACATGAACCAGAATGAACACACCGACGATGAGTGAATCGCGGCGAATGCCACCCGCCTTCACTTTAGGATGGACAAGAACATTATCGTGAAAGGTAAGCTGTTGATCTTTCCAAACAAAACGGCGTAACAAGAAATATGCCACGCCGACCAGCACCGCTATTGATAATACATCAGCTAGTAGACGATATAGATCGCCAATAAAGCCATTGCCTAAAAACTTGAAATCAGGAATATAGCCTTCGAGTACATCCCCCAGATTGACCAGAAAATACAGTGTAAACCCCCACACGACGCCAAGATGCAATAGGCTGGTCAGTTGGCGAGTTTTGAGTGTAGTTTGCTGGGAAAGGTAAAGTGCGGTTGCCCTCACAGCACGCCCAACTATATTGTCCAGCGCAAGATCATCTTCACCGCGCATAATAATCTTATACATTTGCAAAAAACCGCGATATGCCAGTGCCAATGCACCAACTACTAGCAAAGGGAAAAGGAATTTTTCTACGACGGTTAGCATCTATAACGTCCTTCGATCAGCGTATTCCCGCCTGTTTGCCGTAGTCTACCACCAACACACGAAAATGATACAATGTACTCAGCCATTGCCGTGCGCCGCCCTGTTGTGACGGAGTATCCACTTATGTTGCAGCGCCTTTACACTCAGTTGCCCGATTTTGCGCGTCCAACTCACCCGCTGATGCGGTATTCGCTGCTACGCAAGCTGCGCCGTCAACCCCTGTTGTTGCAAGCCTTACGACTAATTTTTATCTTGCTGATAGCGGGTGTGTTAGTGTTCGTCGGCTACCAGATCGCCACTAACAATGGCACAACGCCGCTAGATACCCCTGAACCATTAGACAGCGTATTTCTGGTATTGTATTGGCCCTTATGTGGCGTCCATCTGTTGTTGAGGCTGTTCGCACTGACGACGACAGTGGGCGTAATCTCAACCGAGACACAACGTGGTACGTGGGATACCCTTAAGGTGACGACCAATGGCGCACGGCTGCTGCTCAAAGCGCGTTGGGCTGCCGTTTTCTACCGTTTATGGGCGATTCTTTCCATACTGCTGTTGATCAGGGTATTTTTCATTGTGGTAGCGCTGATCAATCTGAGCAAATTTCAGGGGCGAATGCTCGATCTATTGTTGAGTGGCACGACCCCGCTGGGACAGCCAAATATTTCCACTGATGTGCAAGTGGTCGTTGGTATTGTGATCATGGCAATGATGATGACTGCCAGTTTACTTGCCCCATTTACCTCCATCGCTTTTGACGCGGCATTAGGCATGTTCATCGGCACATTGTCGCGCGGGCGATTGGTAGGTGTTTTGGGTCAGTTGCTACTTATCTTGATCCGGGTGGGCATTACGGTATTCGTGTTGTGGTTGACGTGGCAGTTACTCTCGTTCAGCAGTGTGTTTGGTCCCGCCGCTACCACCGCGCCCGGCACAGCATTGATCGATAATCAACCGCTGGCATGGGTTAGCGCCTTTGCAGGGTTGGTAGAGGGCGATTTGAATCTTTCGTTGCTCAATCTGGATCGGGTACAAGTCTTGTGGGCAGATATTGAGTATGGTGTGTTTCTAGGTGTGGCGGCACTTGGTTATGTGCTGATTCAGGCGGCACTTGCCAATGGATTGGTGCTGTGGGCAGGTCGCCGCGCTGCCCACGCTGATAGGATTTAGCTACTTTCTGCCGTAATCGGCGGGGTTTTCTCCCCAATCTTCCGTCTCCCATTTGAGGATCGGGTTGGCGTATATGTTGTTCGCCAACCAATCCTCAGCGTGTGAGATACGGCGAAACAACTCTGCATTTCTAGGCTCGCGCTCAAGATTGGTTTTGCACTTGCCGGCTTCCACCCAGCCGATAGCAATACGTGAATCAGAATAGATCGGAATAGTCAGTCGCCGCTGATTACATAATTCGAGCGCTGCCACGATAGCGAGAAACTCGCCAATGTTATTAGTGCCACGCGCGAATGGTCCGTGAGCAAAGACAACTTCTGCTGTATTCAAATCCACGCCGCGATATTCAAGATTACCCGGATTGCCTTCGCAGGCGGCATCAACAGCAATACTTGGCGCGCCAATTTTTTTCTGCTGGATCAGGCGATCTAGTCTCTGCTTCAAATCTTCGCGTTCAACCTGCGGCGCTGGACGTGCTACCCCTTTAACTACATGATCGCTATATGCTCCTGCAAATGCTTTCCGCGCTTCTTCTAATGTCTGAAACGCTTTGTATTCCGCACCCGCAAATCCGGTGACTTGCGCTGAACACTGATCCCATGAATCAAAAACGCCACTCTTGCGCCCTTTCCAGACCACGTAATATTTCTGCTTTGCCATACTGTTCCTCAGGTAAGATTTCGCGGTTGCATTCTATCTAACTTAGTAGAAATGGTGAAGGCATTGGAGTGGGAATGACGGTTCAAGGCGCACATGAGGCAATTCATGCGCAGGTTATGTCATGGGACAGCGTCACTGCCCATTCGCATCGTTTTGGTGGTACAGAATTCCGCATTGGCAGACGCGAATTAGGTCACATTCACGGTGACTATCTGGTTGATATTCCATTTCCTACGAAAGTCCGAAATCAACTGGTAGAAGCTGGTAGCGCTGAACCGCATCACATTCTGCCAGACAGCGGATGGATTAGCTTTTACTTACAGGCACCGGAAGATATAGACCGCGCCGTTGCGTTGTTCAAGCTTTCCTACGAGCTGGCAAAGAAACAGAAGCGCCAGCAAAGCTAATAGTAAGGACGGGTTTTACGCCCGTCCTTTTGTTTTATCAACTGGTCAGCGCAATATCTAGTCCGCTGATTACATCACTCGTCAGCCCTGTTAAGGGACTCCAAATCCAGCCCTGTTGCCCGCTGAAAATGACCGCTAACCAACTGCCATCTGTGCTACGTCCTAATATCGTTAGTTCTGTACCAATGGGAATTAATGCCAGCAACTTTGTGGTGAAGCCCGGACCTGCCCGTAAGTTTAGGGTTATATTGGACACTAACAAATTACTAGTTTCTGGCATTGCCGTTGGCGTTGGAGTAGCAGTTGCTAGGTTGCCGTTCGGCACAATGACTACGGTAACATCTGATGTCGCTGATGGAACGTTCTGCAGCGCAGGCTCTTCCGTAGTTGGAGCCGCTGTTGGTGGTGGTGGCGCGTAGTTGGGGTTTGCCGTTACGCCACACAAAGCGGGGCTAAAACTGAATTCATAACCGTTACGTCCATCCCGCAGTAATAACTGGTTCGCTGGTAGCGCCAGCACTTGCATCGCCAGCGAGTCCCCAATTAGCACGGTTTGCCCAGTAGCGATGGCTTGTCCTAAAGCATTGCTTAATTGCGCCTCAGATAATGTGTAGGCATATTGACCCTGTGTATTCGTGATGATCCATACATCTAAGCCCCGATCAGCGCGACAGTAAGCCGTTATTGTTGCCATTGGGTCAAGGTAATTGACACGGGCATCAAAAGAGTTGTAGTGCGGGCAAATTTCATTACCTTCATCATCACGGCAGGGGTCTTTGGTAGGACCTTGTGCCTGAATATCGCTTATTCCTGCTGAAAACGACCCTATTAAGGTGATTAACAGCAAAAGAGGAATGAGCGAAAAAATACGACGTACACGAATCATGAATTCCCCCTGAGAAATTACGTCATCATTGTTGGAATGATAATTGCTGATTTGCTGGTTGCCCAAACGCCTGATCAACGGCTAGGCAACGGTTCGATCATTATCATGGCGTCAACAAGTTGTGCGTTTGAATGTATTCTGCAATGGTCGTTTCAAGTACAGCGTTGCCACTTGGATCGAGATGAGAATCAAAAGCATAAAAGATGGTTTGCCCACTGTTCACTGCATCTTTAAGCGCGGGCAACATGTCAATACAATCCCAGCCATTTTCCTCACATTGAGCAAGTAAAATACGTCGCCCTTCACCGATGGCGTCAATGTATTCCGCAGGCAGCTTAGTCTGCAATAAGTCTGCATAAGCCTCTTCTTTTACGGGCAGCAGCACAATGAGTAATCTGGCGTTGTTATCCTTTGCAAACTGTGCAGCTTCTGTGTGAGCCTGCAGATTGCGTTCAATGCCATATTGCGTATCCCTATACACTAAGGCATATGGATGAGGGTATTCATCTGTGTGAATGGAGACGGGACGCCCGTTGAGGATCAGTTCCTGATAATGTTTGTAGGCTGAAATTTGCTGCGTTGGCGAGAGGCGAGACTCGATCAACTTCCATACTGCGGAAATGCTGGCAAGCCCCGTCGGTTGTGGGATCGGATCAGGGTAAGGGCCCTTGCTAAGATCACCAGCTTCGCCGCGAATTTTTGCCAGATCGTAATCATCGGACATGTCGTTAGGGAACCATAGCCACACAATCAGTTTCGGCTTCATCGGCGGCACTAATTCCTTCATCAAGTTGAATTGTCCGCTTGGTCCTGTGCCGGGAATTGCCGCGTTAAAGACGTGCCAGCCGTGCTCGGTGTTCAGGTGCTTCACCCAACAATCCGACCATGCTGTCCAACACCAAGCAAATGAATCGCCAAAGGTCATGATGTCGAGCGGCCAGTCAGGTGCATCGCTACGCAAGCCCGCCCGATGCCCATTCCACGCACTGATGGTGTCGTAGGCGAAGCGAGCATCGCTCCAGCGCACAGGGAAATCCTTAAGCCCGACGGGCATACGCACTTGAAAATCACGATCAATAATGAATGGTTGCGCGGGGATGATCGTTTCCTCTGACCATGGAACACGCTGCACGCCTTGAATTTCCCCCTGTACACCCGGTGGTAGCATTTCGAAGCTCACACGCAGGAAAATTTCCAGCAGCAACCAGCTCACTAGAATGCCGAACAGTGGTGGAAAT
>CAZBPB010000178.1:6815-7991 GCA_964493565.1 uncultured Pleurocapsa sp.
CTCGCTTAAAGATTTTCAGCAACATCATTCATCCGTTTTGGCACAGCGAAAACCAACATGCCAATCACGACCATCTGGTTCCATACGGAATCGCATCACCGCGCTTGTTCCTCGATCCTGATAACTCAACCAGCCACCTCTAAATACACGTTTTGGCGTTGTGTCTTCCAGATTTTCCCGACCATCTGTTGGATCGTAGGGGTAGGGCAGGTAGATACTACTCACCCACTCCCATACATTTCCACTAAGATCGTAAGCGCCTACCCATGACACGCCACCGGGGAATTTGCCAACTTCCGCTGTCTCCTCGGATAAGCGATCATATTGCAGCAGTGCGCTAATGAACGTGTTGCCCCATGGATAGATCAGATTATCTGGTCCCCGTGCAGCATATTCCCACTCTGCTTCAGTAGGTAGACGTGCACCACGCGCTGCACAATAATTGCGTGCTTCAAGCCAAGTCAGATTTTCACGGGGACGATTTGCACCTTCGAAATGTCCCGTCGAGCCAAATTGCGCATTGGTCACCTCATACTGGTCAATCCAGAAGGCAGTCGTGAAGCACTGTTGATGAACGGGTCGTTCATCACGACGCCCATCACGACTACCCATCGCAAAACAACCCGGCGGCACTTTTACCATCGGCACGTTGTCAATTTCTTGCACGATGGGTATCCAGTCATCATTATGCTGGATGGCGACAATACCTGCATTGGACGCAGGACTACAAGCCACCACACCAATTAGACCAGCGATGAAAATCACTGCAAACCGCATAATCTGATTACACTCCACAGACAGATTATGACTAGCCGTGTTCAACTCATCAACCACGACTCATCAACGTCTGAATACCGTCGTTATAATCTGATCAATTACGAACAGAGGGATGGCATGAGTAGACGCGCACTTTGTATCGCAATTTGTGTGTTGGTAACTATCACTCATCAAACGATAGTTGCGCAATCACCTGAACCGGCGTCGGGGCGCTATGAATGGCTACCAGTGATCGCAGAAAAATTTGATAATCCGTTATTTCTCACTAACGCTGCTGATGGTTCGAATCGGCTGTTCGTGATCGAGCAGGCAGGCACGATTTGGATAGTCAAAAAGGGGGTAGTGAATGATGCCCCTTTTCTGGATATAGCCGAGTTGCTGCCGGATGAAGTTTTTCGC
>CAZBPB010000179.1:0-7879 GCA_964493565.1 uncultured Pleurocapsa sp.
CCAAACGCCCTATTCTCAGTTGTTAAAGAGCCGCGCAAGCCAAGTGCCGAGTCTCGATACTGCATCCACTTATCGGCTTGTCGTATAGAGTGAGATGATAGTCTGTCAGTTCTGTTTAGGCAACGTTTCGACGCCTTATATCCCCATAGCTAAAGCTAGGGGCTTTACGGCGCTATTTCGGTAAAGGTGGAAGATGATGCGTATTGCGATTAGCGCCGATCATGGCGGATTTTTATTGAAAGATCCGCTCGCCAGTTACATCAAATCGCTCGGTCATGAAGTGATCGATCTTGGCGGCGTAAACGATCCTAAAGACGATTATCCTGATTTTGCCGAATCGTTAGGGTTAGCGATTCGCGATGGACAGGCCGAACGCGGCGTGCTGATCTGCGGCAGCGGCGTGGGCGCGAATATCGCCGTCAACAAAATCCCCGGCGTGCGCGCTTCGATCTGTCATGACAGCTATTCCGCGCATCAGGGCGTTGAGCATGACGATATGAACGTGCTGGTGTTGGGCGGGCGCGTTATCGGCATTGAACTGGCGCAAGAACTGGTAAAGGTCTTTCTGCTTGCAAGCTTCAGCGGCGAAGCCCGTCACCAACGCCGTCTGGATAAGGTGCTGGCGATTGAAACCCGCTTTTTGTCGGATGGGTAAACGCCAGCGGTTGCTTAAGGCCGCTTCAACGTCTTCATTGGCAATAAACAGACAGTTACATCCTTACCTGTTTGTTGCTTTCAAAACGCACATAAACCGCCTCCGCATTACGCCTTTTTGCGTGTGCGCGGCATAATACGCCGTATGGTGAAAACACAACAAGGACTATATAGGAATGACATCACAAAATCCGTTGGCGATGTTGAATCAGTTCGGGCAATCCCCGTGGCTGGATTACATCCGCCGTGACTTGATGAAATCTGGCGAACTGCGCCGCTTAATCGAGCAGGATGGTCTGCGCGGCATGACCAGTAACCCCGCGATCTTTGAAAAAGCCGTCGCCACCAGCGATGAATACAACGATATTCTCGATTCCTATCCGGCTTCAACCAGCCCGATAGAGCTTTATGAGAAAATCGCCATTCGTGACGTGCAGGATGCCGCTGATGTCTTGCGCGCTGTGTACGATGCCTCCAACGCGCAGGATGGTTACGTTAGTCTTGAAGTCTCTCCGGGACAGGCGTTTGATACCCGGGGCACAATTGAAGAAGCACGCCGCCTGTGGGCAGCTGTAGACCGTCCAAACCTGATGATCAAGGTGCCGGGTACCGGAGAGGGTATTCCCGCTATCAAACAGTTGATCAGCGAAGGCATCAACGTAAATGTGACCCTGCTGTTCGCGCAGGTTATGTACGAACGCGCGGCGCAGGCTTTTATTGAAGGATTGCAGGCGCGTCAGGCTGCCGGCTTACCGGTTCATAATATCGCAAGCGTCGCCAGCTTTTTCGTCAGCCGCATTGACAGCAAAATTGATGGCGCGCTTAACGAGCGGCTCAAAACCGCCGGGCCAGAAGAAACTACTGTTTTGAAAGAATTGTTGGGCAAGGTGGCGATTGCCAATGCTAAGCAGGCCTATCAGCGTTATCTGGCTCTGTTCAGCGGTGACGCATGGGATGATCTTGTCGCTTTAGGCGCGCAAACCCAGCGTTTGCTGTGGGCCAGTACCAGTACCAAGAATCCTGAATACCGCGATGTTATTTATGTCGAGCAGTTGATCGGCAGAGATACAGTGAATACTATTCCCCCCGCCACGTGGGACGCTTTCCGTGATCACGGCGTGATCGCAGAAACGCTGACCGCTGGTGTTGAAGAAGCCGATGTCATCATGGACGAACTGGCAGAAGTCGGTATTCGTATAGATGATATGACCGACGAGCTGCTCAGTGAAGGTGTCGTCTTATTTGTGGAAGCCTTCAATAAGTTGTTGAAGGCGATTGAGGCGCATCCCAAACCTGTCGGCGCGATAAACCCCCTGTCGCTTGCCCTGCCTGTTAGTATGCAGGAAGCCGTCAATGACATGCTTAACCATTGGGCAGCAAACAACACTATTCAGCGCATCTGGGAGAAGGATGCCAGCGTTTGGACGAACGCTGATGAAGCAAAGTGGCTCGGTTGGCTCACCATCCCAGAATCCATCCAGAGCGCACTTCCTCAGATCGAAGCCGCCGCGCAGGATGTAAAAGCCGCTGGTTTCACCGATATTCTACTGCTCGGCATGGGCGGTAGCAGCCTGTGTCCCGAAGTGCTGCGTATGACTTTTGGCGTGGTGGATGGCTCGCCTGAACTCCATGTGCTGGATTCTACCGATCCGCAGCAGGTCGCCGCATTTGAAAATGCGATTGAACTGCCCACCACCTTGTTCATCGTCGCCAGCAAATCGGGCGGTACGCTCGAACCCAACATCTTCAAACAGTATTTCTTCAACCACGTCCAGCAAGCGATAGGCGCAGACGAAGCCGGCAGCCATTTCATTGCCATCACCGATCCCGGTTCAAACATGGAAAAGGTGGCTCAGGCAGATGGATTCCGTCATATCTTCTATGGCGATCCTTCTATCGGCGGACGTTATTCGGCGCTTTCCGCCTTCGGTATGGTACCCGCCGCGCTCATGGGGTTGGATGTGCCGAAATTCCTTGAACGCGCTGGCGCGATGGTAAAGGCCTGTGGCGCGGATGTTCCGCCTGCCGCCAATCCCGGCGCGGTGCTGGGCGCGGTGCTGGGCGTTGCCGCCGCGCAGTTTGCCCGCGATAAAGTCACGCTGATAGCTTCGCCTGCGGTTGCTGATCTCGGCGCATGGCTGGAGCAGTTAATTGCAGAATCCACTGGAAAGAATGGCAAAGCCCTGATCCCCGTGGATGGCGAAGCCCTGCTTGATCCCGCTGCCTATGGCAATGATCGCATTTTTGCTTACATCCGTTATCGTGGCGCGCCCGATCCTGATCAGGATGCGGCGGTCAGGGCGCTGCAAAGCGCTGGTCAGCCAGTCGTCACCGTGCATTTAGATGATCTCTATAACCTTGGCGCAGAATTTTTCCGCTGGGAATTTGCTACCGCGGCTGCCGGGGCGATCATGGGCATCAACCCCTTCGATCAACCGGACGTGGAATCAGCAAAAATCGTCACCAAACGCCTGACTGCCGAATATGAAACGACCGGCGCGCTGCCTTCCATGAATATGCTTTACGCCGATTCGTCATCTGGCATAAAGCTGTTCACAGATGGGGCTGCTGCTGAAACACTGCGCTCCATCGTCACTGAGCCAACGCTGGATGGCTATCTACGCGCATTCTTTTCGGAAATTCACGCTGGCGATTATTTCGCCATCAACGCCTTCATTCAGATGGATGCCGAAAATATAGTACCGCTTCAACAGATACGTACCGCCGTTCTGGAATCGAAAGCAGTGGCAACCTGTCTCGGCTTTGGCCCCCGTTTCCTCCATTCCACCGGTCAGGCTTATAAAGGTGGCCCCAATACTGGCGTGTTCTTGCAAGTCTCTGGCGACGATGCTCGTGATCTGCCTGTGCCGGGGCAAAAGTATTCCTTCGGCATCGTCAAAGAAGCGCAGGCGCGGGGCGATTTTGAGGTGTTAGTTTCTCGCGGGCGGCGTGCTTTGAGGGTGCATTTGAGCGACAATACCCTTGCTGGGCTGGCAGCTCTGGCCTCAGCGGTCAAGCAAGCTTTAGGCTAACGGGAAAAATGGCCGAAAACACGTCACGGCTGGCGAAGCATCAACTGCGGGTGCGTGAAGGCAGCGATATTGAAAGTGCCGTGATTTACCTTCACGGCGCGCACGTTACTTCATGGATTCCCGACGATGGTGAAGAGCGCCTGTACTTGAGTAAACGCGCGGTCTTTGAATCGGGCAAAGGTATTCGCGGTGGTGTGCCGGTCATCTTCCCGCAGTTCAGCACGATGGGCAGTTTGCCACGACACGGTTTTGCCCGTTCCATTTCGTGGATGCTTGCCACTGAGGGGCAGCGCGGCGGCTTTCGTACCGCCACCTTTGTCCTCGAAGACGATGAAGCGACTCGCGTCATCTGGCGGCATCGTTTTCGCGCCGAATATACTGTGCTGGTTGGAGGTAACGCGCTGCAAATGGAACTGCGTGTAAGCAATACTGGCGAGTCGCCGTTTAGTTTTCATGCCGCCTTACATACCTATCTTGCAGTGGGCAATATCGAAGCCATCAGCCTTGATGGGCTGGAGGGTGTGCAATTCTGGGATGCGAACGATAACTTCACGCTCAAGACTCAAGATCACGTGAAACTGCGAATTGCTGGCGAAACCGATCTTGTTTATCTTGACGCGCCCGATGCAGTTTCCCTGAATGAAGGCGAACGCGTTGTACACATTGAAAAAGCTGGTTTTCCCGATATCGTCGTCTGGAATGCGTGGCAATCAGCCGCCGAAATTCCCGATATGGAGCCTGAAGATTATCGCCGCTATCTGTGTGTCGAAGCGGCAGCAGTACAGCATGAAATCACAGTAGAGTCGGGTCAGTTCTGGGAAGGCTCGCAAACCTTACGTACGTTTTCCTCCGGGAGAGAATGAGGACACTGATGCAAATAGGAATATATGGTCTTGGCAGGATGGGCGCGAATATGGCGATCCGCCTTGTCCGTAACGGTCACGAGGTAATCGCCGGAAACCGCAGTCCCGGCCCGGTACAGGAAGTCGTTAGCGGCGGTGCCATCGGCTCGTCTTCGCTAGAGGATTTTGTCAACAAACTCAGCAGTCCGCGCGTGATCTGGTTAATGGTTCCGGCGGCAGTGGTTGATTCGATGATCGAACGTCTGATCCCTCTGCTTTCGCCGGGCGATATCCTGATTGACGGTGGCAATTCCTATTACATTGACGATATCCGTCGCGGAAAGGCGCTGGCTGAACATGGCATCCATTATTTAGATGTTGGCACCAGCGGCGGGGTTTGGGGGCTGGAGCGCGGCTACTGTCTGATGATCGGCGGGCATGAACCCTCGGTCAAATATCTCGATTCAATTTTCAAAACGCTCGCTCCCGGTGAAGCTATGGCTGAACCAACGCCGGGACGTGAAAACGGCGACCTGACGGCACAGGAAGGTTACCTCTACTGCGGCCCGCACGGGGCAGGGCATTTCGTGAAGATGGTGCACAACGGCATTGAATACGGCATCATGGCCGCCTATGCTGAGGGTTTCAATATCCTCAAACATGCTAGTATCGGTCTGGCTTCGCACACCATTGATGCCGAAACTGCGCCGCTAGCCGATCCTGAGCATTTTCAGTATGAAATGAACCTGAAAGAGATTGCTGAATTGTGGCGGCGGGGCAGCGTAATTCCCTCGTGGTTGCTGGATTTGACCGCAATTTCGTTCCTTGAAAATCCTGAACTGGACGGTTTCAGCGGTGTAGTCAGCGATAGTGGTGAAGGCCGTTGGACGGCGCTTGCCGCTATTCAGGAAGGGGTGCCTTCGCCTGTGTTGACCTCAGCGCTCTTTGAACGCTTCTCGTCACGCGGGAACGGTACCTTTGCCAATAAGATTTTGTCAGCCATGCGATATCAATTTGGCGGGCATCACGAGCGAACGAAGTAGTATATTGGGCGAATTTGCGCGTTGCATTCGGGGAGATGACGGCGAATGAAGACCAGACGGGTTCTAGTTGTAGATGTGGGCGGCTCTCGTGTTAAGGCGCTTCTTACTGGCGAAGATACGCCCGTTAGGAAAGAATCGGGCAGTATGTTTACGGCGGAACAAATGGTAGAAGCCGTCAAAGAAATCACCGCCCACTGGCAATATGATGTGATCACGCTCGGTATCCCGACGGTGATCCGGCAGGGCAAAATACTGCGTGAACCGGTCAACCTTGGCGGCGGTTGGGTCAACTTTGATTTTCAAGCCGCCTTTGACAGGCCGGTAAAGCTGATCAATGACGCCGCCATGCAAGCGATTGCTGTCTATGAGGGCGGGCGTATGTTGTTTCTCGGCTTCGGCACCGGCCTCGGCAACGCCAGGTTCGTGGATAACGTGCTTGCGCCGATGGAACTCGGTCATCTGCCTTATCGTAAGGGGTTAACTTACGAAGACTATGTAGGTAATGCCGGGCTAGAGCGCCTTGGCAAAAAGCAGTGGCGCGAACATGTTGACCATGTGGTAGACCTATTCTATAACGCGCTGGAACCAGACTATGTGGCTTTGGGCGGCGGCAACGCCAAACTGCTCAAAGATATTCCAGAGTATGCTCGTATCGTACCCAATGTCAGCGCCTTCGCCGGTGGCTTCCGCCTATGGGAAGATGTGAATCTGTGAGCTTAGGCCTAGCACACCCGATGAGATGACGAGTTCACGTAGCTGCATACCCTGTGTTCCCTCCTCTATCGGTTGATGGGTAGGGGGTTGACGGGTGAGGTTTATTCAAAGCCAATTGTTGGAGCGATTGACCCATGATCCGCGTTTTTGAAAACCCGGCTGAACTTGCAAGACAGGCAGCGGATCAGATCATCGAAATTGCCCGCGATGCAGTGACCGCGCGCGGTCAGTTCACGATTGCCCTTTCCGGCGGCAGCACCCCTAAAGAAACCTACCGCATTCTTGCTGAAGAAACAGCCTATCGTGAGATGTTTCCATGGGCTGAAACTCATTTTTTCTGGGGAGACGAACGCCCCGTGCCGCCAGATCACCCCGATAGCTGTTACCTGATGGCCTACGAAGCCATGCTCTCGAAAGTGCCCGTGCCTGAAGCAAATATTCACCGCATCAAGGCAGAGCTTCCGCCAGAAACAGCCGCCGCCGGCTATGCTTCTGAAATGCGCGCCTGTAATGCCCTTTTGAAAGATGAATACCCGCGCTTTGACTTGATCTTGCTCGGCTTTGGGGCGGAAGGGCACACCGCGTCACTGTTTCCCGGCACAAAGGCGCTAGCGGAACAGTATCGCTGGGTTATGCCGAATTGGGTGGGTAAGTTATTTTCCATGCGTATTACTCTGACCGCGCCAGCCATCAACGAAGCGTCCTATGTCCTCTTTCTGGTGACCGGCAAAGAGAAGGCGTTGGCTATCAAAGGCACGTTTGAAGGCCCATTTGAGCCTGAGCAGATGCCCGCGCAGTTGATCAAACCGCAGAGTGGTCAGCTTATGTATTTTCTGGATCAAACGGCTGCGGGCGCGCTTTCCCCGGAGACAATAGGATGACCGCTGCTCAATTGATCAAGATCGCGCCATCGTTACTAGCCGCCGACTTTCTGCATCTGGGGATGGAGATTGAGGCGATAGAAAAGGGCGGTGCAGATCGTCTGCATCTGGATGTGATGGACGGCGTATTTGTGCCCAATATCAGCTTTGGTATGCCGGTTATCAGCGCGGCTCGTAGGGCAACAACGCTGCCCTTGGAAGCGCACCTGATGATCACCGCTCCGGATCGCTTTCTTGCGGCAGTTGCTGATGCTGGCGCAGACACCATCTTGGTTCAAATTGAGACGACCACCCATCTGGATCGCGCCTTAGATGAAATTAAGAAGCTGGGCAAACGTGCGGGCGTCGTGCTGAACCCTTCAACCCCGCTAGAATCCCTTTCTGAGATCGTAGAATTGCTGGACGTATTGTTGATCATGACCGTGAATCCCGGTTTTGGCGGTCAGCATTTGATAAGCTATACGCTGAATAAGGTGCGGCGCGCCCGCGAACTGCTGGATTTGCGCAATCCTTCCTGCGACCTTGAAGTGGATGGAGGCATTGATGTGACCACAATTGCCAGCGTTGCCGCTGCCGGCGCAAATGTATTTGTTGCCGGAACAAGCGTGTTTAAGGCTCAAGGCGGCGCCGCTGCCGGGGTAGAGGCGTTACTCAAAGCAGCAAAAACTGCTCTATGAATTCCAAGTAGATGGGCGTTTGTGAAAAATTACCAG
>CAZBPB010000180.1:0-7489 GCA_964493565.1 uncultured Pleurocapsa sp.
CGAGTCAGTAATCACCACAGGTAGTTTTGCCAAAAATGCCCGCCGCAGCGGATTTCTCGAATTAAGCTGCACAGACTGCCGCTGAGGATATTCTTCCGGATCGGAAGAATAGTACAGTTGGAAGCGATCTCCTTCGGCTGGCCCCGGCTCTGGCAGCAGCATTGCTGCGGCGTCTGCCCCCAGCAGCCGCACTGAATGCTCAATAACCCGATCCAGCGCCTCGTCAGCATCATCGGCGCTGGCAACTACCGTGCCAATATCCATCAACGCCGCCAGCAGCTGTCGCCGCTCACGATCCTGCCGGTGAATCTGATCATTCTCCAGCCGGATGGCAAGCTGTGCCGCCAACATCTCTGCCAGCATCAAATCATGCTCATCAAATTGATCCGGGGCGCTGCTGTGCAGGCTTAAGATTCCCAGCACCTCTAAATCGTGCCCTCGCAGGGGAATACCTACCCACGACTGCGCCCAACTGCCCGGTTCAGCCGGTTCAGGCACGATATCATAGCCAACCAGTTGATCAGCTTGAGCATCAACGTGCGTAAAGTGCAGTGCCGTTGCCCGCTGCACCACCGCGCGGCTGAACCCGCTTAGTACGATCGGGTCAACCTGCTGGCGTACCCCGGCTTCATTGACCAGCGGCAGGTCTAGCAGATAAGAATCGCGGTTGCAGCGTCCTACAAAGAACGATGCTTCGGGAAACAGCGCCGAAATCTGATCGTTCAGTAAATCCCAGAGGCTGACGTCGTCGTGAACAGCGTTGAGAATACGGCCAGTTTCAGCAAGCTCATAGATCAGCCCGTTTGAATAATCTCGCCCGGTCTGCGTAGTATCAAAAGTCATCGAAGTATTGTGTCCGGCGAATGCCTACGCATTTACGATAGCATGATCCAACCCATTCATTAGGTTGAACTGCTTGAAACGTGTGGATTTTGTTACAATTAAGCAGTATCGTCAAAAAGATAGGACTATTGGATGGGCTACGCCAGTTTGTTTTTTCAGGAGCGTGATCTCATGCAAAGCGGCGTGAGCGAAGCTATCGCCACCGTATTGCAAAATTCGGGCTATACGCGCTTTGATCCTTTTAGCGGTATTCCGGGGCGCGCCTATCCGCAAACGATGCGCTTATTTGTCGCGCCACCTGCCAACGGTTGGGTGCGCGTGCTTGCCGAAACCGTCAATGAAGAACTGCTGCCGGCGCTTTCCGAAAAAGCAGGGCTGATCTATGCCCGCCTCAACGGAAATAATGGCGCTGTTGAAGCATGGCGTGATGCCAGACGGCTAGACTTGCAAGCCGAATTTGGCGTCACCCCCGAAAAAATAACCGTGATCCAGCCGCCTCCTGCCAGCACCGATAATGATTGGATGGATGTCCTGCCCGATGACATAAAAGCCATGCAAAGCCATCCCAAACAGGCCGCCAAAATGATTGACCGGCTCAGCGGCTCGCTGCTGGCAAAAGCTGGCGGGGCAGATCAACGTGAGCAGGCGGTGGCGCTGCTTTCAAACACGCCTGATGCTGATTGGTCGTCTGCAGACGGTAAAACCATTCTCGGGGCATTCGCGGCGCTGGGTATTGCAAACGGCGCTTCCCCCGATTTTGCTACCCTCCGTGATGCTTATTCACTTCACGCTCGTCGTAAACGCAGGCCGGGGGCAACCATGCTGCCGGGGGATGAAACCACCCTTCAAGCAGTTCCCGACGCGCTCGATTATTTACCGTTGTACGCAGGAAAAGGATGAGGCTGGCATGACCGTTCAAGATCGCAAACGTTGGGATACGCGCTATCAAGCACTGCCGGTAGGCCGCCTGCCTGATCCTGACCCTCTCTTATTTCAGTACACGCCGCCTGTATCAGGAACTTCAGGCGATCTGCGCGCGCTTGATCTGGCGGCGGGCTTGGGCCAGAACGGGTTGTGGCTGGCTGAACAGGGCTACAGCGTTGATCTGCTGGATATCAGCCGTGAAGCCCTGCGCCGCGCGCAGTATGACGCCGGTCGGCGCGGCCTGCACAGCGTAAACTTCCTTCAGATTGATCTTGATGAAGCAGCATTACAAAGCGAAGCCTACGATCTGGTATGCGTGTTTCGCTACTTTCAGCGCGAACTTTTCCCTCGCATCCGTGAATGTGTGCGGCGCGGCGGGCGCGTCATCTATCAAACTTACACCAGCGGCGCGCTCACCGAAATGCCAGACATGAACCCTGCCTATCTGGCACATCCGGGGGAGCTTGCCGGCGCGTTTGCTGACTGGGAATTACTGCGCAATCACGAAACCGAAATTCTGGCGCAGGTTGTTGCCGTCAAAAAATAGCGCTGTTAAGCGGTGTTTTGTGAATTATTGCCCTGTACCCTGCTTGCCCGGCAAGCTGTCCCTTTTAGACGAGGGGCAAGGCGTGACATGCCTTGTCCCTACGCTGTTCAATCCACCTCTCGCTATCCACACATCCCCACAAGCTGTGCAAATGAGTACAACGCGCCGTACCCAGCTCGCAGCGCCCTCGATGGTTAGTACCATCGGCTGATAGCACCCCATTTAACGCCTCTGCAACAATTCAACTACAACAGCCGTATGTCCTTATGGTCGTTGTTTTATGGTCAGCAGTCATAATTTTTCAGGCAGTCGCATGTCACTATTGCAACCCTTTTCATACAATTTTCGATCCAATTCCCGATTGTGTTTTTAGAAAATTTGTTCTAATATAGAGCTATCATCTATCTACTGAAATGATCTAACAGCGATGACTGCGATCCAATCAACAAACCGCCGTTCTTCAACGGTTCGCCGCACTCCGGCAAAACAAAAATCGAACGCCGCAAATGCGAAGCTCAAGACCGCCAGAAAGCGTTCTTTTCGTATCCCATTTGCCTACACGCTAAAACAGATCGCCTTTTCCAGCGTGTTATTCATCGCCCTACCTGCATTGGTCTATCTCAGCGCGCCAGCATGGGAAGCACAGGTGATGACAGCCGTCGCTAATACGCCTCTTTCATCCATCACCTACTCAGGGCAAATTGCCCCGCTCTTTACCCCGGAAGTGCAGCGTTGGGGAGGTGATATTGCCCGTTGGGCAAGTGTCCATCAGATTGATCCCAACCTTCTGGCAACCGTCATGCAAATCGAGTCCTGCGGCGATGATGATATAAGTAGTTCTGCCGGCGCTCAGGGTCTATTTCAGGTCATGCCCTTTCATTTCACCGCGGGCGAAGTGATGACCGATCCTGAAACCAATGCGCGGCGCGGCGCCGATTTCCTCGCCTTTTGCATGGATTACGCAAACAACGATAGTAATCTGGCAATGGCCTGTTACAACGGCGGCCCCTCGGTGGTTCACCGCAGTTCGTCAACGTGGGCAAACGAAACCCAGCGTTATTACCGTTGGGGTTCAACCATCTACAACGATGCCCGCCAGAACCTTTCGCAAAGCGATGCTCTGAATACGTGGCTTAATGCTGGTGGATCAGGCCTCTGCGCTATCGCCCGTCAGGATGTGTAACCTATTTCTGAATACATCGGCAAAATCAACCCGGACGAAAACTCTGTAGGGGCGAACCGCTGGTTTGCCCGAAATCTGCCATCGGACGAGTAGAGTAAATAAGGAGATTCCACATGAGCCGTACAATGCGGGACATTCTGGAAGAATCGTTTAGCGTTGAAGAACACGACTGGAAAGACGGTCAGATTTATCTGCGCAAAGATGCCATCCGCCGCCGCCTAACCGAAGCCGATCCGCGTTGGGAACTAAGCCCGCCCACTATCGTTAATGTGCATGATGACGTGGTAATCATGACTGCCTCGCTTGTTGTTGCCGGTATCAACCGCGCAGGAATCGGCACAGGCGTGATTCAGCACGCCAAAATTGATCCCAAAACTGGCGAAGTCAATCGCAACGTTGAAGCCAATCTGCTGGCGAAAGCCTACAAATCGGCTGCCAGCGACTGCCTGCCCCGCGCCGCCCTCGAATTTAATGTGGGCTGGTATCTGCGCCATTTAAGTGATCAGGCAAAACAGTGGGTTAAAACCAGAGATGGGTTACAGAAATATCTGGCATCACTGAACAAACATTGGGCGCTCAATGGCGGGGGTCGCCGCTTTGTGGAAAAGATGGAAGCCCTTGGCTTGAACTGGTTGCAGGTTTCCTCACATCTGGAAGAAGGACTAACGCTTGCCCGCCTGTCTGATACATCACTCAGCGAAGGTGAGGCCATCGCCCGCCTCGAAGCACTGGCGAACGTGGTCATAAAATAAGCGTCGGCGGTTAGAACGGTTCGCTCAAACACCATAGGGAGTTAAAGGCTTTCGGGCGAAATAGCGTTACTTTCCATCCTTGTCCGGCCAACCCAGAGCCTTGCGCAGATCGGCAATCTTTTGTTTGCACTCTTCTTTAAATTCGTCTGCGATCCCCTCTTCAAGGCAGCGCTCAAAGAAGTGGATTGCTGTCGCTTTGCGCCCGAGCATACGGTTACATTGTGCAATATTGAACAGCATTTTAGGGTTTGAGCCGCCAGAATATTCCTGCATCACTTCCATATACATGTTCATTGCCTCTTCGTACCGCCTATCCAGATAAGCCTGTGTTGCTTGCGCGAAGATCTCCTTCGCAGCCTCTTCGCTTATCTCCATCACCTCGCCGGCAATATCCTGATTGACCCCGATCTGGTTCCGCGCCTCCTGAAGAAACTTTTGGGCTTCGCTTATATACTCGGAGCCGGGGTCTAGTTTTATATACCGTTCATAGTAACTAATCGCAACCGCATAGCGTTTAAGCTTCCGGTTGGCCTGCGCGAGATTGTAATAGACATGCCCTTTTTTCTCGGCAGGCACAACTTCCAATGCACGGCTGTACCAGATCGCAGCAGAAGCATAGTCCCCCTGAATATACAGCCGATTCCCTGTTAAAAACGGCTGCATGATGCCTTGCATACTCTTTATTTTTTGTTTCGCTTCCTGAACATATTCCGATGTGGGGTCTTTCTGGATAAATTTCTGGTAGAACTCAATCGCTTTCGGGAAGTCGTTCAACTTCTTATAGCACTGGGCAATATTAAAGAAAATCGAACCTTTTGTGCCGCCCAACAAGTCGGATGACTGCTGGTAAAGTTCCGCAGCCTTAGCATAATCGCCCGCGATATAGGTTTGTTGAGCCTTCTCAAAGACCGCTTTTGCATTCGCGGTCGAATCAGCGTCTTGCTTAGCCGTTGTGCCTGCCCGCTGCACCGTATCTATTTTCGGTGGCTCGTTTTTCTGGGAAGCCGCAAGAAACCTACGCATGCCATGATTGCCAAGTGTCTGGCCTAAGCCTTGCAGCGGCGATCCCTTCACTCCGCCTGACGGCATCTTACGGGCTATTTTCTTCTCAAGCGAAATGTTTGGCTGGTGCTGGCGTATTTTGTGGTGCTTTTCGGCAGCCGACACGATGAAATCTCCTGCGAAAGCAAACGCTGCAAAAGAATTTGATATCTGTCTCAGTATATGTAGTTAATAAATTCTTGCAAGCGAATTTTAAGTGTTGGTCTCCGGACGTTCCGCAGGGGGCAGTTCGTCCTTCTCCTCAAAGCTGGTCAGGCGCATAAATGCCCTTTCCTGTGGAGACATATTTTCGGGGTATTCCGTTTCATCATAGGCTTCCAGAATCCGGTAGCCCTCTTTGATATACGAGCGGATAGTGTGCAGGCTAATGCCCATTTCATCGGCGGCAAGCTGGGCGGGCATCCCCTTCACCACGCACAACTCAATCGCCTGACGGATGCGCTCGGTCAGTTCGGGATACTGGCGGCGCGGGGGCAGCGTGGTCACTTGCAGCCGCAGCCGTTGAAAAGCGCGCTCGCCTGTGCGCGCAATCGTTCGCGTAACGATAAATGGATAATCCAGCGCATACACAATCGCCCACGCAATGTGTAACCGCACCTCGTTTTTAAGCAGGTATCCGCGTGCTCCGGCAGCCGCAGCCGCTTCAACCAGATGGGCGTCGCTCATCTGCGCTAAACAGATGATCATCAGGCGGGGCATGTGTTCTCTCAAGCGTTCAAGATGCTGCTGCAATAAAATCGCCCCGCCCATATGGTCCGCATCCAGAACGATCACATCGGGCAGTTCTGCCAGCGGCGTCTTATGAAGATAGGCCCACATATCTTCAACCGATTCTGCCATATACGTCACCCGCGTTCGACGATCCCACGCTAAATAGCTGTTGATCGCTTGCAGCGAATAGTAGTCGGTATCCAGCAGCAGCACTTTTAGATTGGCGTTGATGTGTGCAGATTTCACAGGCAGATTTTCCTAATCAATGCGCGCATCATCCATTCATGCGTATTGTAGCCGCATTTGTGCCCCCATGTTGCGAAAGCCTGATTTTGCTCACTCAACAGCGCGCCACTCAGGGGGACGATGCTGCCTTCGCCACAACAAACCCGCCGGATAGCCCAGCATTTTAGCAATATCGCCAGTCACCCGTATGATCGGTATATATAACCCTGCTATGAAGCGGGTTGAAAAGGTATTTTTCAACCGGCCTTTCGCCTGCGCGGCAGCAAGTGTGCGTGGCAGTCGTCCATACGGACGCCACAAATAGATAGCCGCCCCGATCAGAAACAACCACCAGAATAATGGGTGAACCCACGCCGAAAGCAGCAAAAGTAACGGCGCAGCCAGCAAATAAGTAATGTAGCGCACAGCATGGCGCTTCAGGAATAAACCCGCCTTACCATCGCCGCGCGCATAGCGGTAATACTGCTTGTAGAACGCGCTCAACGATTGGCGCGGTCGAAAATGGGCGATAGCTTCTGGCGCAAAAGTAAATGACACAACTTGTTTTAACCGCAGATCGAAGATCAAATCTTCACAGTAATCCAGCCATTCAGGGTAGCCACCGACGCGCAGCGCCGCCGTTTTCCGCACCGCCACGCTCCGGCTGCTCGGCAAAAATGTCGCCGGGTCAATCTCTTCCACTAAGGGTAAGGTGGTTGCGCCAAGCGCCGCTTCAAACACCGTGTGCGGGTCAGCGTTGAAGAAACCACTCACCACGCCTATTGTCTCATCCTCGCGTAGCGGTTTTGTGATTTGCTCCAGCCATTTCGGCGCCAGCACCACACCCGCGTCGGTGATCGCGATTATTTCACTGGTCGCGGCTTCTAGCGCATAGTTGCGTCCGGCGCTGATGTTACTTCCCGGCGCCGCCAGCACCTTTAGCGGCAGCCTGTCGCTGTATGAGTTCAGCACCGCAAGCGTGTTGTCTCTGCTGCCGCCATCCACGATGATCACCTCGTCGGGCATCAGCGTTTGCGCGGCAAGCGACTCCATCAATGGACGAATAGACTCACCTTCGTTCAGTACCGTTGCGATGATGGCAGTTCGGGGCATGAAAAACAATGTCTCTACAAGGGGCGCCGGGTGTTATTGCCCATTCTACCATCAATCTCTGGTCGGCTTGCGGTGGCGAATCAGCAGGTTGGGTACCGCAAGTCCGCCGCCTATCGCCGCTAAGAGCAG
>CAZBPB010000180.1:7499-7798 GCA_964493565.1 uncultured Pleurocapsa sp.
ATGAAGAACAACCCTGCCTCGGCAAACGGGCTTACTGAGTCTATTTCTGCCCCCGGCAGCCGGATCAGCGCCAGCATACCACGATAGGCAAACGCCCCCGGCACCAGCGGAATCGCCGCCGCCACCTGAAAGATGATCGCCGGGGCATGCCACCGCCGTGCAAATACCTCGCCTAGCACGCCAACGACGACTGCCCCGATAAACGTGGCTGCCTCCATGCTGGCGCCAAAACTCACAACCAGCAGCTGCCGAACCACATGCCCACCCGCCCCGCATAATACACACGCCAACAACAGCCG
>CAZBPB010000181.1:0-5010 GCA_964493565.1 uncultured Pleurocapsa sp.
CCGTAGGGACAACGCATGCGTTGTCCGTTTTTTTGAATATTTTCTTGAACATAACCGTTATAATAGACGCAATAGCAGTATGAGCGTTGTAAATGGCCTATCGCTCGCCCATCGAAGCAAAATCTTCTGATAATTTGCACGTTATCAAAAGTGTGGCGGGCGAGATCGTTGGCATTGAGGAGTTTGACCATGTCCAGCCGTGTAGCTGAAGTGTTCCATACCATGAGTTATGGCCCTGCGCCCGAAGCCGCTAATGCCGCGCAAGCGTGGCTAGACGATCATGATCGCAAACTGAAACTGTTCATCGGTAATGAGTGGGTGCAGCCTAAAAACGGCGCCTACTTCGAGAGTAAAGCCCCCGCCACTGGCGATAAACTGGCCGATGTGGCCGACGCTTCCGCCGACGATGTCGAAATCGCCTATCAATCTGCGCGCAAAGCATTCGATTCGTGGAGCAAACTCCCCGGCCATGCCCGCGCGCGCTACCTCTATGCCATCGCTCGCCAAATACAAAAACACAGCCGCCTGCTTTCGGTGATGGAATCGCTGGATAACGGCAAGCCGATCCGCGAAAGTCGCGATATTGATGTGCCGCTGGTCGCCCGTCACTTTTACTATCATGCGGGTTGGGCGCAGCTTCAAGAAACCCGCCTTGCCGACTATCAGCCCGTCGGTGTCATCGGCCAGATCATCCCCTGGAATTTTCCCCTGCTGATGCTGGCGTGGAAGATCGCCCCGGCCATCGCGCTGGGCAATACCGTCGTCCTCAAACCCGCGCCCTTCACCAGCATCACCGCGCTCTTGTTGGGCGAAATCATCGCTGAAGCTGGCCTGCCGCCCGGCGTGGTCAATATCGTCAGCGGCGGCGATGAAGCCGGCGTAGCGGTGGTGAACAACCCCGGTTTCGACAAGATCGCCTTCACCGGCTCAACCAACGTCGGCAGGATCATTCGCCGCGCCACCGCCGGTACTGGCAAAAAGCTCTCGCTGGAATTAGGCGGCAAATCGCCCTATCTGGTCTTTGACGATGCCGATCAGGATGCCGCCGTCGAAGGTCTGGTTGATGCCATCTGGTTCAATCAGGGGCAGGTTTGCTGTGCCGGATCGCGCCTATTGGTGCAGGAAAGCATCGCAGACCGCTTTCTTGCCAAGGTGCGCCGCCGTATGGCGACCCTGCGCGTGGGCGATCCGCTGGATAAGGCGATAGACATCGGCGCGATCATCGATCCCATTCAGCACGAAACCATTGACAGTTGGGTGCAGCGCGGCGTTGCCGAAGGCGCAGACTTATTCCAACCAGACCTGCCCCTGCCTGAAAAAGGCTGCTGGTATCGCCCCACGCTCTTGACCAATGTCAATACCGCGATGGCCGTAGCGCAGGAAGAAATCTTCGGCCCTGTCGTCGTCGCCATGTCCTTCCGCACGCCCAAAGAAGCCGTCGCGCTAGCCAACAACACCCGATATGGCCTTGCCGCCAGTATCTGGACAGAAAACGTCAATCTCGCGGTAGATATCGCCGGAAAAGTCAAAGCCGGTAGTGTGTGGGTGAACTGCACCAACATGTTTGATGCCGCGTCCGGCTTTGGCGGCTACCGCGAGTCCGGCTTCGGGCGTGAAGGCGGCGAAGAAGGCTTGTACGAATACTTGCGCCCCAGATGGGAAGATCGCCCGCGCCCCGCCGCTGTTGACCTCAAGGCCAAATGGGGCGATGTTGTCCCCGCCCGCCCGCTGGCGCTCAGCGAACACGGCAAAGCTGGCGGCAAGCTCAAAAATGGCGGCCTGCCGCCCATTGACCGCACCGCCAAAATGTACATCAATGGCAAGCAGGCGCGCCCCGATGGCAACTATTCCCGCGTCATCCTCAACGCCGATGGCACGCTGGCGGGTGAAGTGGGCGACGGCAACCGCAAAGATATTCGGGAAGCGGTAGAGGCCGCTAAAAACGCGCATCCCGCCTGGGCCAACCGTGCGCCCTACAACCGCGCTCAAATCCTCTACTATCTCGCTGAAAATCTCGCTGCCCGCCGTGATGAGTTCGCCGCCCGCATCGCCGCGCTCGTCGGCGCGAAAATGGCGCAGGCTGAAGCCGAAGTAGATGCCAGCATCTCGCGCCTGTTCACCTACGCCGCCTATGCCGATAAATGGGGCGGCACGGTGCAAGAAACGTCGCTGCGTGGCCTGACGCTGGCGGCGCATGAACCCATCGGCGTGATCGGCATCGCCTGCCCTGATGATGCGCCGCTGTTAGCCTTCGTCTCGCTGGTCGGCGCGGCCATCTGCCGCAGTAATGCCGTAGTGGTCATCCCTTCCGAAAAATACCCGCTGCTAGCCACTGATCTGTATCAGGTCATTGAAACCAGTGATATTCCCGCAGGCGTGATCAATATCGTCACCGGCGGGCGCGATCATCTGATCAAGACGCTGGTCGATCACGACGAAGTAGACTCCGTTTGGTATTTTGGCGATGCCGCCGGAAGCGCCCACGTGGAAGCCCTCAGCGCCAGCAATATGAAGCGTACATGGGTCAATTACGGCGTCCCGCTTGATTGGTACAGCCCACACGCGCAGGGCGATGAATTTCTGCGCGAAGCCTCGCAGGTTAAGAACATCTGGCTGCCTACGGGCGAATAGAAATGGCATCGTGAGGCGTGGAGTAAGCAGGGAATTATGGCTTCCTTCACGCCACTGTGCCGCGTTTAGCTTCCCTTCTCCATATACGGAGCGGGGATTGAAGGATGATGTTGTTTATGCGCTTATCTTTATCCACTCTTGTATCGTGTTGTCACTCACACTTTTAAAAGGTATCCATCATGACGATCCGCCTTGCCAATGCGCCTGTTTCTTGGGGAATCTATGAGTTTGAAGGGCTGGCGCAAACCTATACCTACCAGCGCGTGCTGGATGAAATCGTTGATACTGGCTACACCGGCATTGAACTTGGCCCCTACGGCTTTCTGCCCACCGATCCCGAAGTGCTGCGCACAGAGCTGGACTCGCGTAAGCTGCGCTTGCTTTCGGCTTTTGTGCCTGTCAATTTCGTCAATCCAGCGGTCATTGATGAAGCTGAAGCCACAGCGCTCAAGGTTGGCCGTTTGCTGGCTTCTCAAGGCGCAATCGCAGTAGTGTTGGCCGCCGATAATGGCAGTGATCCCGACTTAGTCAAACGTGCTGGCAAACGCGCCGGTCAATCTGCCTTATCTTCCGACGAATGGGATGTATTTGCATCTGGCGTCAACCGCGTTGCCCGTAAAATTTATGGTGAATTAGGCTTGAAAGTTGTCTTTCACCATCACTGCGCTGGCGTGGTCGAGACCGCCGAAGAAACCCGCAATCTTTTGGGGCGTGCCGATCACGATCTGGTCGGGCTGTGCTTAGATACCGGTCACTGGAATTTCGCCGGCGGAAATGCCTTAGATGCCGTGCGTGAATACGGCGAGCGCGTGCGCTATCTGCACTTGAAAGACTGCGATCCGGCCATCCGGCAGGAAGCTATCGGGCGTGATCTCGATTATTTTGAAGCTACTGCGTTGGGTGTATTCTGCGAGTTAGGGCACGGTGATGTCAACTTCCCTGAACTGATTCAACAGATGTACGCGCTGCATTATGATGGTTGGGCAGTCGTGGAACAGGATGTGCTGAATGCCGCCGACGATGCCCCCCGCCAGAGCGCCCGCCGCAACCGCGAATATCTGCAATCGCTGGGACTGTAAGATTTTTGTCTGTGATCGATCTTGCCAAATCGCCTATATCACACAGGATCGTAGGGGCGACACAAAGTGTCGCCCCTACGAAATGACCGCAAAGAGGATCATTTCCCTGTAGAAGGTATCCTCGCCTCAGCCTGTCATATAGGAGAGGAAATGACGCCAAGATGGAGCGAGAATGTAGGAAAACCAAATATTCATAACTTACGTTATTTAAGCTGTCAGTGCAAAAGACTCGCTGTCATTATTAAGCGTACCTAAACTAGCACACGGGCTTCCACAAATTGCAGGTGTACCTACCAAATTTACTGATGGATAGAAGTATCCCGTATTACACCCTGATCCTACTGCCCGTTGCCATGACTCAATGCGATTTGACCAGTTTCCTTGACTCTGGAAATTGGTCAAATTATATGCGTAGAAGTTGTTAGTACTGCAAAGACTTGACGATGAAACGGTTAATGTTCCTCCACTTGGATTCAGATTTGACCAATCATACATATACGCAAGGGTATAAACTGCAGATGGAGTAACTCCGCCACCACGGTCAGCCAAAGTTGAGGCAGTTTCTATATCTGCATCTACTGCTGCGAGCACATCTGCTTCCAGTGTGTTTGAAGGTAAATTAATACGTCCATTTGTTGCAAAAGATACTGCGTCAGCGAAACTTTCAAAGCAGCCCTCCCTGATAACAGTAGATAACTGAAGATTGTCAGAATTAAACTGCCCAAGTACAGGCGCGAGTTCAACCGCACAATGTTTTAGTGCTGTTTCTTGAGCGGCTGAGTTTGAAGCTCCGATCACGAACACAAGCACAATAGCAATTAACCTTAGACTACCCTTCATGGGAAACTTCACCTTCTAATCTAAACTGCCATGGGCCTTCAACACGTTGCTCAAGCTCGAAACTATTTTGATTGCTGACGATTAACTCACTAATCTCAATCTCCCATTTTCCCTCCACATTACTCAAATTGACATAAAAATTGGTGTATTGGCAGCTAGGCGATGAGCCGGGACTCCCATCAATGCGTACGGTTCCATCGTTAAGATTCCGATCTCCCACACGCAGCCATAGATTCGGAAACCACTCTGAGAACTCAGATAGCGGAGCCTCAAGACAGGTCTCGATCCTAGTCATTGAAGGCGTGACTTGAACATTGGCTAAGGTAACGGTTATGCCTGAGGCGGTGACCAATTGAGGTAGGACAAATGGCCTCATCGTAGAAACGATGTTTACCGGAATGTCATAATAAAATACCCCAACAGGAATAGGCTGCAAGTCAGAACCAAAAAGCTCAAAATC
>CAZBPB010000181.1:5020-7797 GCA_964493565.1 uncultured Pleurocapsa sp.
TTCAGCGGGGCATTATTGGGAATAGCAAATGAATAGACTATGCCGATAGCATTTTCCTCTACACCTGTGCCTGTAGCAGTCAGAAACGGGTACTCAACCCCATCTGTGTTAGTGAGGCTGACATGAGTTGTCGGGGAAATGTTGTTTATGGGTTGGTGGGCAGAATCAAATGTAACAGAAAGCCCGATACTAATGCGATTGGTGTCTGCATAGACCCATTCTGCGGTTAAGGTATAGCCGTCGATAGTTTGACGAAGGTTCAATGGTTGCCCCTCTGTGACGGTTAAACCTCCATCCAACTGAATAGCGCGTTGAACCAAAGTGCCAAGCGCGTAAACGACAAAAGCTGTCATTAAGAGTATGGCAACCAATGGTAGGGCGACCCTAAGCTTTTTGAACCAGCTTGACTTAATGGGGTTGGAATATGAAATCGTTCCAAATAACTGTTCTCTCAGTTCCTCTTTGAACTGAAGGCGAGGAGTAAACGTAACTTGCTGAATTTGTTGAACAATCATGTCCAGTTCCTCTTTTTCGATATTCGAACAGGAGTCACTAGGGGTGTTCGATAGGGACGCGTCTTTGAAATCTTCGTTGTTCATTTTTCTTCTAATTGATAGGTATCATCGAGAACGACAAGCCTTCGTAGATCAGCGAGTGCACGATGTAGGTGCGAGGCAACGCTCTGTTCGTTGATTCCCAAAACCTCGGCAATCTCCTGATTTCGAAGCTGTCCATAAAATTTCAAGGTAATCACTTCTTGACGTCTCGTAGAAAGTGATCGAATGTACGTCAATATTTCGATTTGCCTTTCATGGGTAATAAGGGACTGTTCAGGAGACTCCGCGTCAATAGCAATATCGTCCTCAAGATCAATCTGCTCAGGTTGTCGCTTGCGATGCTTATCTTGAAGTGCGTTATGTGCTACCGTAAAAAGCCAGGACGAGAGATTTTCACCCCTGAATTGGGCAAAGTTTCGTGTCACCTTCAGAAAGACATCAGACACAACATCTTCAACATCATTCTGGTTTTCCAAATGAGAGGCTATATAAGCGTAAATTCGGTGAAAGTATCCTTCATACACTTGCCCTAAGCTCAAAGTTGTACTGCCTACCTTAATATGAGCGAGAGCTTTTTGTTTGAAGGGCATCCACCGCACCTTTATGCCGTCATTTCATTGCTATTAGTAAGACGGAAAATCACCGCAAAATAATGCAGTGACTTACAGAATTCAAACAGCTTTCTACAACATTGTGCTATCTTACCTGAGAGTAATTTGACCTTTGATAAAAACTATGATATATTCCTACCTAGCTACGGTAGCTTCACCGTAATCTTTTTCCATTCTCGTGTTCATCCTGCATATCGAAACGCTAATCACTGACTCTTCCGCCGTTTTAGGCGATCCCGACTCGACCTGCACCCACCAATCCACTTCGGACAAATAAAGCCATGGATATTGCACAACTTGAAAAGCAAACGCTCGAAGACCTGCGCCGGATGGCGCGTGATGCGAGCATCACCGGTTTCAGCCGCCTGAAAAAGCAAGATTTAATGCTTGCTTTACTTCGTGATAACGCCGAAAAGCAGGGCTATAAACTGCGCGGCGGCATCCTCGAAATTGTTGACGATGGCATCGGCTTCCTACGCGCAGAAAAGTATCTGCCCGGGCCAGAGGATATTTACGTTAGCCAGACACAGATCAAGCGCTTTAATCTGCGCACCGGTGATATGGTTATCGGGCAAGTTCGCGCCCCGAAAGACAACGAGAAATATTACGGTCTTCTCCGCGTCGAATCAGTCAACGGGCAAAACCCTGAAGAAGCCAAAAGTCGTCCGAATTTCGAAGACCTTACTCCAATTTTTCCGACTGAACGCTTTGACCTTGAAACCAATCCCCGCATCCTTTCAACGCGACTTCTCAACCTGATTGCTCCGGTTGGTCGCGGCCAGCGTGGGATGATCGTTTCACCCGCCAAAGCCGGTAAAACCACCGTTTTGAAGGAAATTGCCAACTCGATTAGCGAGAATTACCCTGAAGTTCATCTTATGGTGGTGTTAATCGGCGAGCGTCCTGAAGAAGTGACGGACATGGATCGCTCAGTAGATGCCGAAGTAATCGCCTCAACCTTTGATGATCCGGTACAGCATCATGTGCGCGTCGCTGAAATGGCCTTGAACCGCGCCAAGCGTCTGGTTGAAATCGGGCGCGATGTAGTCATGCTGCTGGATAGCATCACCCGCCTAACGCGTGGTTACAACCTTGTTGTGCCGCCTAGCGGTCGCACGCTCACCGGTGGTCTTGATCCTTCAGCCATTCACCCGCCCAAACGTCTGTTTGGTGCTGCGCGTAATATCGAAGAAGGTGGCAGCCTTACCATTCTTGCGACCTGCCTCGTCAACACCGGCAGCAAGATGGATGATGGTATTTACGAAGAGTTCAAAGGCACCGGTAATATGGAGCTGCACCTCAGCCGCAAGCTTCAGGAGCGCCGCACCTTCCCGGCTTTTGATATCGAGCAATCTTCTACGCGCCGTGAAGAACTATTGCTTGGCCCCGATGTTCTCCAGCGCGTATTTACTCTGCGTCGTATGTGGACGCAGCTTGCCGAAGACCCGGATATCGGCCCTACCGGCGCAACCGAGCAGCTTCTATCAACGCTGCGCCAGACCGATACTAATGAGGAATTTCTGAACACACTCCCCGGCTCCGGCGGCAGCCGCAATGGGCGCGGGTTCTGATAAGGCTACCGCAACAGTAAAATGTAAAAATGACCGCC
>CAZBPB010000182.1:0-7556 GCA_964493565.1 uncultured Pleurocapsa sp.
CGCTGAAGACCAGCGACAGAACGATTTCCCTGCTCAGCCATGAGGTACCGATATGGGCGATGGCGTAAGGGGCATTCATCGGGTTGCCAAGATGCAGTACGCTAAGGATGAGGCTCAGCACCACCAGCGGCCCAATCGCCAGCAGGGCGTAATCGCTCAGCTTATCAGCCGCCTCGTTTCCATAGCGGCGAGTTGCGAAAAAGTGAACGCCGCCGAGAATAACGAATGAGCCAACTGCCAGTTGCATGACAGTGGTGAATACAATCAGTGGCCACTCAGAAAACATAGTTACACTTCCTCCGGGTTAGCTAGCTCGCCTGTCCCGACTGGCGCAGCATCACGATGAGGGGTGATTATCAGCGAAGGATCGGTGTAGCTAGCACTGGGCAGCGGCGCTACTTCGTGAACAGTGCCGTAAAGGGCTTCAAGCTCTTCGCGGTCACCAAACTTCAGCGCGCGGGTCGGGCATGCGGCGACACAAGCGGGAACGCCGCCTTGAGAAACGGTGTCATAGCAGAAGTTGCACTTGGTCATGATCCCGTGTTTTGCATCAAACTGTGGTGCAGAGTATGGGCATGCCCATTCGCAGTAGCGGCACCCGATGCAGCGTGATTCATCAATCGTCACCACGCCATCTTCATTCTTGGTCATCGCTTCCGTCGGGCAGTTGGGTATACAAACCGGGCTGGCACAGTGGTTACAGGCAACCGAGACGTAGTAGCTGGCAATGTTCTGGGAATAGCTGCCATCATTGTGAGCAGTCCATTCACCACCGCTGTATTCTGCGACACGACGCCACGTCACGCCGACGTCCAGATCCCACTTGTCCTTGCAGGCGATCTGGCAGGCTTTACAGCCCGTGCAGAGATTTGAGTCAAAGTAGAACGCGTATTGTTTAGCCATTGTGATAACCTATGCTTTCTCGACCTGAACCAGATTGGTATGTTGGGGGTTGCCCTTAGCCAATGGTGAAGGACGATATAGGGTGAGAATGTTCGCGCTTCCGTTCTGGTCAACACCGTTTGCATCGGGCGTATACCACGCCCCCTGAGGTAGTGAAGTGACACCCGGCATAATCCGGTTAGTGACCTTTGCTGGCACCCGTGTACGACCACGATCATTGAAGACGTACACCAGATCGCCGTGTTCAATCCCGCGCGCTCTAGCGTCAATCGGGTTCATCCAAAGTTCTTGCGGCGCAGCTTCCTGTAGCCATGGCACATTTCCGTATGAGGAGTGCGTGCGCTGTTTATAGTGATGCGTAACCATCTGAAGCGGATAGCGCTCGCGAATCGGGTCTTCAAGCCCATCCCATGTCGGTGTGTACATCGGCAGCGCCGTGATCACGTCCCCTTCTGGAAGCTCCCACGTCTGGCTTTTTTCGTGCAGTCTTGGCGAGAACACTTCGATCAAGCCTGAAGGAGTCTGAAGCGGGTTCGCCACCGGGTCTTCCCTGAACGCTTTCAATGCAATCGAAGGCGATCCCGGATTGGTTACTTTGTAGATGCCCATGTCTCGGAAAGCTTCAAATTCAGGGAAGTCTGCGTTGTTTTCGCGTGTTGCATCAACGATGAATCGCGCCCAATCCTCTAGCGTTCTTCCTTCAGTGAATTGTTCTTCAACGCCCAGCCGCCGCGAAAGTTCAACGCAGGTCTCGTAGATGTGTTTGCATTCGTACATCGGCTCAATGGCAGGGCTTGAATAGATGGCGTAGCCCATGTTGCTCGCATCGCCATTGGGCGAAATTTCGAGCCGCTCGGCGCTGGATACGTCGGGCAGCAGGATGTCTGCGTACATCGAGCTTGCTGTTAAGTGATTGTCGTAATCAACGATCATCTCGCACAGTGTTTCGTCTTCGAGGATGGTCTTGGTCAGGTTTATGTCAGAATGCTGGTTGATGAGCGTATTGCCCGCGTAATTCCACATAAACTTGATCGGTACTTCAAGGCGATCCTTGCCACGCACGCCGTCAGCTAGCGCTGTCATTTCGGTTGCCCGTCGGATTGCGTCCGGCCACATAAACACCGAAATCTTGGTGGTGACCGGGTTTTCTCCAAGCGGTAGCGAAGCCGTACTCACCTTGAACGAACTGTCACGTGCGCCCGTGCCGCCGCCGCGAATACCAACGTTGCCAGTCAGAATTGGCAGCATAGCAATTGCGCGAACGTTTTGTTCGCCATTCGCTTGTCGCTGCGGCCCCCAGCCCTGAGAGATATAGCAGGGTTTGGTCAGCGCAATTTCACGTGCTAGCTGAATGATCTTATCTGCTGGAATACCCGTGATCGCGGCTGCCCATTGTGGCGTCTTGGCCGTCTGATCTGCGCCTGTGCCAAGGATGTAATCCTTGTAGCTGTCCTCGTTTTCAAAGCCTTCAGGCATGTGCTCACGGTCAAATCCGAGGCAGTAGTTATCCAGAAATTCCTGATCTTGCAGGTTTTCAGTGATGATCACATAAGCAAGACCATTGACCAGCGCAGCATCTGTTCCCGGACGAATTGGGATCCACTCATCGGCAACTGTGACTGCTGTATCGGTATAACGCGGATCAATAACGATCAGCTTGGCATTCCCCATTCGCTTGAATTTTTGAACGCTGAAATTCATGCCGCCGCCGCTCATACGGGTTTCGCATGGGTTAGCGCCAAAGTAAACCACCAGTCGGGTGTTTGCCATATCTTCGATACTGTTGGTCGCCACGTTGGTGCCGTAGGTGTATGGCATCGCGTCCTGAATTTGAGCAGTGCTGTAGGTGCCGTAGTAATCGAGGAAGCCGCCATAAGTGTTCATCAGGCGGCGGAAGAACATACGGGTAAGCGTTGTACCTGCGGGGCCTGAAGCATATTGAACATAAATTGCCTCGTTGCCATATTGCTCAACAACCTCACGAATCTTATTGGCAATCGTGTCCCATGCTTCTTCCCATGTAATCCGTTCGAATTTGCCTTCACCGCGTTTGCCCACACGTTTCATCGGGTACTTCAGACGATCCGGGTTGTAAATGCGCTGGCGGATTGCGCGTCCACGCAGGCATGCGCGAACCTGGTGCATACCAAATTCATCGTCGCCTGTATTGTCTGTTTCTACGCGGGTAATCACGCCGTCTTTAACAAAATAGCGCAGCGGGCAGCGGCTGCCACAGTTGACCGTACAGCAGCTCCAAACAACGTTGTCCGGGGCTGGAGACACATCTCGTGCGACTGCTTCTGCAAATTCGAACCCGCTTGTAACCAGAGCAGCCGTTCCGCCCAGTGCCGCGCTCCACTTCATGAAGCTGCGGCGAGACATCACGCTTTCTGTCACAAGGTTGTTCAAAAAAGCATTATCACTCATTGTGTTACCTCCAGGCATTACTGATTGCACGAAAGCGGAAAATGGAGTCCCATAGCTAAAATCCTCCTCATCCACCTTACATACCTTAATCATAGAGGAGTGCGGGGAAGGGCACATCTTCACAAGGTGTTATTTTTGCTAATCCGAAAGGATTATTTTTGCCGACTTGAGCCTAATTTCGGCTCAGTTAAGGGGTATGCGTTTTGGATGAGTTGTAGTAATTCTCAACTCCACGCCCATGTTGCGAGTGCTGAGGGTGAGGGCTGTCGCAGCAGGGCAAGCCTCGCTCGCCGGGCTTGCAGGCGATCATCAGAATCGCTGTTTTTCTATTACTCAGGTTAACTTAAGGGAACGGTGAGCTTTATTGATGTGCCGCTGTCAGAGGATGTGATCGCCAGCTTGCCGCCAATACTTTCGGCACGTTCGACCATCGTTTGCAGTCCGAAATGGCTTTTGGAGATCTCGCCCTTCTGTATGCCGATACCGTTGTCAGTTAGCGCGATGATCAGCTCGGCGTCCTGTACCATCAGATGAAACACGACCACATCAGCTTGCGAGTGCTTGCGTACATTGGTCAGCGCTTCCTGTACGATGCGAACCAGTTGGGTTTCAGCGATAGGCGAAAGCGCCAGATCGCTGTTTGTATCATCAATGAACTGCGTCATGATGCCGGTTTGGAGCGAAAATTCTTCCAGATAGGTCTGTAATGCGGCAATCAATCCGAGATTGCCCGAAAGCGTTGTCCGCAAACTTAAAATGTTGCCGCGAACATCCACCTGTGCGGATTTAATTGTTTGCCGCGCCTGCTTGATCTCAGCTAAGACGGCCTCGCTGTCGCCCTGCCGGGTGAGCATCTCCAGCGTTTGCATTTCCAGCCCAAGATAGCCCAGGATTTGTGCCAGGCTGTCGTGCATTTCCCTCGCAATTCGTGATCGTTCTTCGATCACCGCCAGTGATTGCAGTCGCGCCGCCATAGAAGCGTGTTGCAGGGCAATGACTGTCTGATCTGCCAGATGCCCCAGCCCCGCAATCTCACTTTTGTTGAAGGCTTCGCCACTGTAACGCCCCACCCATAAGAGGCCAATTGGAACACTATCCAGATACAGCGGGGCAATTGCGGCAGTATCAACCGTATATATTTCCCCCGCGCAGTCCCAGCTTAAATCCATATGCTCAATCTCAGCAGGGTAACGATGTGCTGCTGCTGATTTGATCGCAGTCCACAGCGTCGGTGAACTGACCTGTACATTCAACATCTCGCACGGATGATTTTGTACCGCTTGATGTTTCAGCACAAGCTGATCGGCTGCCTCTAACAACGCCAGCGACGCCGTATCTGCTCTGGTCAGTTCCCTGCTAATCAGCACCACATCGCGCAGAATCGTATCAACATCATCAATGCTGGCAATCCGGCGGCTAATCCGTACCAGTCCATCCAGCCATGTTTCAACCGGCTTTTGCTGTTCGCTTAACATAGATAGTGTCAATACCTCGTCTACGCCCTACACGCGCTGCCCTATTTCGCTTCAGCCAGAACGTCCTCAACCCAGCTAAGCGCGCGCATAGTTGCCGGAAAGCCAAGGGTGGGCATCGCCAGCAGCACCACCTGACGAATCTCCTCAGGTGAAATGTTCAGTTGAACCGCGCGGCGGGTATGCGAATGCGTTGCGCCTTCCAGCCCTGCGCCAATTGCTAGAGAAAGCTTTATCAGCTGCCGTGTGCGCTCATCCAATGGCCCCGCACTGTGAACTGCATCGCCTAAAGCATCGTAGGCTTTCGCAATTTTCGGGTAACGTTCGCGGAAATTCTGATAGGAACTTGGCAGATCACTCATGGCTCTCATCCTTCTAATTGATTATGGGCAAAATTGAGATCTTCAGGTGTATTTACGTTGATGAATGAACGCAAATCAGCGTCAAATTGCATCAACACGCTTTGAGAGATGATACGCGTATTCAGGCGGTGAAACAAATCGTAGATAGCGAGGTGGCTGCTCTGCATCTGCTCAAAAAGCGGCTTTAGACAGGCTGTGCTGTAGATTGCATGTAATGGTTGTAAATACCGGTTTACTTCCGGCACCACTGCATCGTATTCGTGGCGAAGCTGTATGATATGCTCCAGCAGTTCTGGCACGAGGAATGGCATATCGCAGGCGACGCAAAGGGTGTAGGGCGTTTTGCTATGATACAGAGCTGAATACAGCCCGCCGAGCGAACCCTTATCGGGGACGACATCGGTAAAAATAGGAAGCTTGAGGAAGGTATATCGGGCAGGTTCGTTCGCGACAACGAAAACGGGCAAGTTCAGCGCCTGAACCTGTTCTAATACCCGCTCCACCATCGGCTTGCCATTTACCGTGACAAAGCTTTTGTCTCGTCCCATACGGCGGGATTGCCCGCCTGCGAGTATTGCAATGCTAACATCTTGAATCACGTTACAAATTCCCGAGTACCGCCAGTGGCAGCATATCGGCAATCGCCTCAGCGCATTGGCTGTAGTAGGCTTGCCCGCCGCACCCCCGGCATAACACCCTCTCGTTTTCGGTTATCTCTCGCTGATTTACAATCTCCTCGCCACATTCCGCGCACACAACGCGATGCGTAGGTTTGCTTATCAGCGCCTCCAGCGAAAACAGCAGTTGAACTGGCTTTGCGATAAATAATTCGGCGTTCGGCATGACCTGATACGCGTGCAAATAGACCTGCCATCGGTTGCTTTCTGTGCCTTGACCGTACTCAGCAGCGCGGCTCCGGCTTTCAGGGTGTGCGGCAATTCGAATCGCGTGTTTATCAGCCGTATCAATGAAGGTGGCTGCCACTTTTCCAAAGTCAATCAGTCGCAGCGTTCGGTGTCCCATTTCACATCCCGTCGCCACTGCAATGCCATCCGCAAAACAGCCGTCCGTTTCAACAATCGTCAATAATCGCTTATTCGTCTGTGGCAGCGACAGCTTGAGTAATTCGGCTGCTAGGATACCCATGCGCACACCCAGAACCTGACGGGGGCATACATGCTTGTGGCGTGCCGAGGAAATTTCCAAAAATCCGTTCAGATCCTTAGTCATTGTTCAGTATCCAGGTGCCCGATAACTGCCAGTATGATCAACAGTAACCGATCCAGAGTTAGTTCACTGATTTGCAGTGTAGTCGTAGTCGAATTTCTGCCCTAGTGTCATTTGACCCTGTACCGCTTCCAAATGTCACCTGAAAGGAGAAGTGCCTGCAATGTCTTAGGCGTTGCGAACGGGATAATCCCCCGCCTCGCTTACGCCGACTGATAAGGAGGCTGAGAGAGGAGGTTTCAAGCGTGCGGCTACAATATCCCCGTTCCCCAACCGCCGCCGCCCGGTGTCTCAATACTCAGTTGATCGCCGGAATACAGTGTTCCCGTCCATTTAGCGGGAAGCGTGTGCCATTCCGCCGAATCCACCCGCTTTAGCCGGTTTACACCTACGCGACCCGGTTCCCCACCCGCCAGCCCGTAGGGTGATAGCCGCCGTCGCTCGCTGTTCAGCGTGACCGTAGTGGTCGCCAGAAATACATACCGCCGTACAATCCCGCTGCCACCTTTACGCGCCCCCCCGCCGCCTGAACCATCGCGCAACCCGTATTCCAGCACCCGTATTGGAAAGCTGGTTTCCAATGCTTCCACTGGCGTATTGCGCGTATTCGTCATATGGCTGTGTCTCCCCGCTAATCCGCCGCCTGTTGGGCTTGCGCCATGCCCGCCGCCAATCGTCTCATAATAGATGAATGGCTTGCCCTGATAGTGACCGCCAACCGTAATATTGTTCATACTCCCCTGACTCGCAGCCGGAATCCGATCAGGCAAAGCCTGTGCCAGCGCACCCAACACCACATCTACCACCCGCTGCCCTGTTTCGGTGTTGCCCACCGCCACTGCCGCCGGAAATTGCGGGTTGAGCAGACTCCCATCGGGAATGTGAATTTTGATCGGCGCGAAACATCCTGCGTTGACCGCAATATCTTCTTCGACGATCAGCCGTAAACAGTACACCACTGCTGATAGCGCAACCGCCTGCACGGCATTCAAGTTCCCCGTAACCTGTGGCGACGTGCCTGTAAAATCAACGTTCAGTTGATCGCCTTCCACCGTCAGCATCACCGTGATCGGAATGTCGAAATCGCGCTGTCCGTCGCCTTCCAGATAATCGGTAAAGCCATAAGCGCCATCGGGGATACCGGAAATCGTCTTTCGCGCCATCC
>CAZBPB010000182.1:7566-7796 GCA_964493565.1 uncultured Pleurocapsa sp.
GTCGGCATACGAAATACACGTATCCGCTTCAAAGCGTTCACTCAGTTCTAGCAGCCGCGCCGCCCCGATTCGTTGTGCCGCGATCTGCGCTTCCAGATCGCCAATCCGCTCGTCACCACCCCGGCTGTTTGCCGTCAAAAGTTTCAGCACACCCTGATTTAGCACCCCGCGCTCTGCCAGCTTAATCGGTGGGATGATTATCCCTTCCTGATACAACTCTGTACTCAATG
>CAZBPB010000183.1:0-6383 GCA_964493565.1 uncultured Pleurocapsa sp.
ATGTCCAACGCCTCGCCACCACGACACTCACCAATGATGATACGTTCGGGGCGCATACGCAGCGAACCACGCACGAGATCACGCACGGTGAGCGCGCCAGTTTTACCATCACCGCCGGGAACAGGCGGTGCAGTTTCCAGACGCACAACGTGTCGCTGGTTTAGCTGAAGTTCTGCCGAGTCTTCGATAGTGATGATGCGCTCTTCATCGGGAATGTAACCCGAAAGCACGTTTAGGAGCGTGGTTTTACCGGAACCCGTACCGCCGGAGACCACGACATTCATGCGCGATACTACGCAGGCTTTCAGAAATTCGGCGGTTTCACGGGTGAAAGAGCCATAATTGATCAGGTCTTCAACGGTCAGGCGCTTTTCCGGGAATTTACGGATAGTGATGGTGGTGCCATTGAGCGCCGAAGGCAGAGTGACGATATGTACGCGTGAGCCATCGGGCAAGCGGGCATCCACCATCGGGTGCTCCCGGTTTAACTGGCGACCCATCGGGCGAATAATACGCTGCACTGTCCACAAGATGTGGTCTTCGTCATCGTAGGTGTACTCGCTTTCAGAAATTATTCCTTTTTGCTCTTTCCAGATGTGCTGCGGGCCATTGACCATAATTTCAGAAACGGTGCGGTCAGTAACCAGCGGCTGCATCGCGCCAAAACCAAGTATGTCATCAAGGATGGCCTCACGCAGCAGCGTTATTTCAGCTTGATTTAGACGAAATTCCGGCTTTTCGCTGGCTAACTTCTCAATAATCTGGCGTAGGCGTTCGGCAATCAAGGCTTCTTTGTCAGCTTCCCCACGATTCCATCCATCCGCTTCATCGGGCGTACGCAGCACACGGGCGCGAAGCTGCTTGCGCAGGGCAACCAGCTTGGGCGGCATGATGATCTTGTTGACGGTGTCGGTATAGGCGGCGGCTGAGGGTAAGGCAGGTGACGGCGGTGGTTCAGGCGCATCGGACGCTGAGCCATAGCTGATATCTGGTGTTTCGTTTGGCTTACGGGCGGGATCGTTCAAGCGGCGCATTACAGACATTGCTATATACTCTCGCTAATGACACTTCCAGAACTCTAGTGTAAAACTGTTCGGTAGATCACAACAGTTAACGCCGATTCTTTTAGGGTTGCATACTACGCACAGGGGAAATTATGGTTGATCCAATTCATATCACACTGGAATTCAATGACATAAAAGATATGTTTGTAGCGCCAGATTACGATCCGTTTGACCAGAAGAGCTATGAAGCTGCCGGATTAGAGATCATCGCTAACTTTCTAAACGCGCACCATATCAATGCACCAGCCAGCGCCACGATATATTTACCCGGGGAGCAGATCACGCCGGATTTGCAGCCACGATTTCAAGAGGCGCTCAAACGCTTTAAGCAACGACGCATCATTATGAATAAGAACGACATGCTTTCTAACAAGAATGAAGGCATGAGAATGCTTGGCTACAGCGCTGTGCTAGTGGTGCTGGTCATTGTTCTAGCCATGGTTCTTACCCAGTTGCTCAACAATGCGGCTATCGAACAGGCGATTGTGCCGCTGGTCACTATCATACTATGGGTGATTATCTGGCAGCCGGTGGAAGTGCTGTTCTTTGATAACCTTGATCCCCGGCGAATGAACAGGGTTTGGAAAAAGGTGTCTACTATGCCCTTTGAGTTTAAGCCATCACCCGCGCCGGAAGGGAGTATTGGCGCAACCGGTGTAACGTTTGACGATGTTTGATGCCACGCCGGGGTGGGTTTTTGTGAACTTTCAACCCGGCGAATCGATATCGAAGCTGCCATATACTTTCGCTAATGACATGCCCTGAACGATGATGTAAAACTGTGCAGCGCCGCAGCAGTAAACATCATCTATTTATGCTTGCGCAGGGATGTCAGGGGGAAATTATGGCTGAGCAGATACGCATCACGATGGAATTTAACGACATTAAAGACTTGTTCGCTGCGCCAGATTACGATCCGTTTGACCAGAACAGCTATGAAACTGCCGGGCTAGATATCATCGCAAACTATCTGGAGGCGCAGCCTATAAACGCGGCAGCGAGCGCCACCATTTATTTGCCACAGGAGCAGATCACGCCCGATTTGCAGCAGCGCTTTCAAGAGGCGTTAAAGCGATTCAAAGATCGGCGTATTGCCTTCAACAAAAATGAAATTCTCTCTAACAAGAATGATGGCTGGCGAATGGTGGTTTACAGCGCGATTCTAGTGATCGTGGTCAGTATTGTGGCGATTGTGCTGGTCAATTTCATTCAAAATCCGGCAATTGGTCAACTGCTTATACCAGTTGTGACCATCATTTTATGGGTGATCATCTGGCAGCCGGTTCAAGTCCTATTTTTCGATAATCGCCCGTTCATACGCATGAACCGGATATGGAAAAAGGTGTCTACCATGCCGTTTGAGTTTAAGCCATCCCCCGCGCCTGCGGGGAGTGTTGGCGCAACGGGGGTTGTGGTTGACTGAGCGCCTCACTGAAGCTAGCGCCACCACGATACCCTTAACGGGAGCAGAGGCGCGGCGAGCGGCACGCAACGCCGGGGCGCTGGCAGTTGCCCGGATTCTTAGCAGCGGGATGCTGTTTATCTGGCAGATTTTGCTGGCGCGGCTGCTGGGGGATGCCCAATTCGGCGTATACAGCACCATCGGGCCGCTGTATACCATCGCGGCAACATTGGCGAGTTTCTCGATTGGCGTGATCGTGATCCGCGAAGTCGCTCGCAAACCTGAAAACGCGGGCAAATATCTTTCGGTCACGCTGCTGGTTCAAACGCTGTTTGCGCTGCTGGCGTACGTTGGCTTGAACCTTGCCGGGCTGGCGCTTGGCTATTCAGCTGAACTGCGCGCACTAGCGGCGATTGCAGCGGTTAGCCTATTTCTCGATCTCATTGGCAGCATGGCCTATGACCAACTAATCGCACAGGAAAAGATGGTCGGCGCGTCGGTGGTGGAAATCGCCCATGTGCTAATCCGCATCGCGCTGGCGCTGCTGCTGGTGAGCGCAGGGTTTGGCTTGATGGGCGTGTACGTGGCTACGCTGATCACCGGCATCGGGCGGTTGGTAGTTCTGTGGTGGTTGATGCTGCGTACAGGTGTTCGCCCGATCTGGCCGGCAGATTGGGGGGTCGGCGTGCCACTGCTGCTGGCGGCAGCCCCGCTGGCGCTTTCGGCAGTGATCAACAGCGCCTACACGCATCTTGATCGGCTGGTTTCAACCAGCGTGCTATCTGAGCAGGATACCGCGCATATCAACGCTGCTTTCGTGATTGTAGCGGGCGTGGTCGAAGTACTGAACACCACTGTTCTAGTAGCGCTGTTTCCGCTGATGGCGCGGCTGTATAAACCGGGGGCAGCGCAGTCTGAAAACGAACCTTTTTATTTTCTGGTACAGAAGCTGGCATATTTTGCACTGCTAACCGGCTTACCTATTGCGCTAACGGCGACGGTGTTTTCGGCTGGTGTGACAGTGCCATTATTTGGCGAAGATTTTCGCCCGACGGCTGATGTCTTACGCATCATGATCTGGTATGCCGCGCTAACGATGATTGCCAACGTATTCGCGCAAGCATTGACTTCGGCAAACCGGCAAGGGCGGTATGTGGCGGTACGGGCAACCGGGCTGGTGGTGAAACTGGCACTGGCGATCTTTTTGCTGCCGCGTGTAGGCGTGATAGGCGCGGCTATGTCTTCGGTGATTGCTGAAGCGGGCGTGATGTTTACGCTGGGTTGGATGGTGCCGCTGCACTGGCGGTCACGGTTGGGGCAGTTTGCGCGGCTAGCGCTGGTAAGTGCGGCGAGCATCGTCGCGATGCTGGTGCTGGGAGCGACTTTGCCGGTACTGGGAATGATTGGCGGGATACTGGTGTATACGGCGGGGGTATTGTTCGCCGGGACGCTGGCAGGCGATGATTATGACCTGTTGTATCGGCTGGTGGCGGCGTTTCCCGGCGGATCGCATGTGCTGAAATACTGGAAGCGCGATGTGAAGCTGACGTGGGAGTAAAGGCGGGATTTCAACGCATAATCAGACTGAATTCGAGACTGGATGGTTGAGCGATGAGCATCAATTCACAATTAGAACCTATCTCTGGAACACCCACATTGGACGATTTACGCGCAGCATGATGAAATACTAGCGTTGACGGCGAAATACGCCGTCTCGAACGTGCGCATGTTTGGCAGCGTAGCGAGGCGTCAGATAGCTATGAAACTGCCGGTAGAATATGCGCCCTATATATTGCTCATAGAGGTTGTTGGTATTCATCAAGACCCGGCAGAATTACTCCCACGAAAAGTTGATGTGTTTGATCAGAATGGGATCAAATCACGAATGTGAAAGTATATTCTCCGAGAGGTGGTTCTCTTATAAAAGCTCGGCAAAGTTAGTCGGGCATATCTACTCCGCAGGTGCCAGCCACCGATGGGCAGGTCGCTACAACCTGACCGTTGTTGTACACGTCGAAAGTTTCCCCACTCCAGAAATAGACAATATCAGCAGAATACCACGCCGCTAGATCATCACAAGGTGAGGTGAGTTGGGGGGCATCGGGATAAGCCAGTGGACGGAAACCAGCGCACGCATAGTTGGGCATGGCGTTCAGATTGAAAGCGGGATTGCCTGCTGCCCAGAAATCAGGATCTGCGCGGCGGTTATTGCCTGCAAAGGCTAGCCCGCTGATGTTGATCGGCGCGCCAGCAACATTGGTCACTAGCATCTGGCTCGCATCCCATGTCAGTAATAAATCAATGTCTGCGGGGGCATTTGGCGTGGCGGTGGGTACGGTTGTCGGTACGGCGGTTGGCGGCGGAGTACTGTTCGTCAGGATTGAATCGTCCGGGTTAATGACGGGTTCACCTTCATTTAGGGATGTGAGTAACAAGCGGTATCCGGACGCAAATTCGCCGCCTGCATGAGTGATGACTAGCCGGTACTCTGTGGTTTCGCCTGCGCCTATTGCCGGAATGATGAATGCGCCACCATCAAGTAAGGCGCTAAGGCTTCCGACGATAGTGCCGGACTCATCTTGTAAGGCAAATTCGATAGTGCCACCAGAGGCACGACGCGCTTCCAGTATTTGCGGCGTATCCAGCGGGCGGATGATATAAACCTGCTGCGGGTTATCAGCGCTGACGCCGGCATCTTCGCGCTGGTTAGGGAGCAGCGCGGGCAAAGCTGATGGCGGCTGCGCGGGTGTGTTTCCGATGGGCGGCGCTTCGGTAGATGTTGGCAAGATTGGCGTAGACGTGGGCGAAACAAGCGGTTGATCGCCTTCCAGAATGGACAATTGAAACTGACCGCGTGAACCGCCTGCACCCTGGATCTGTACAAAATAACGCCCAGCATCATTCAGGGTGATAGTTCCTCCAACTGTTTGAACACCGGGCGAGGCGCTGAAGGTTTCGATCACGTTGTTGTTATCATCTGCCAGCAAGACGACAGGGTTAAAGCCAGCGACGCTTGTTTCCAGGCGAACGGTGATGGTTTGACCGGCTGCAGCATCGAAGAAATAGCTAGGCGCGGGCGTGGCATCGGTGACGCTGCCAACTGCCGCCCCGCCGATGGTGATGGTTTCAACTGATTGAGCGGCTGCCGGGAAAATGGCTAACAACAACACGAATGAGGCAGCCAAACGCATAACATGAAGGCGCATAATCGCTCCTTGAACGCCGCCAACTATACTGAAAGGCAACCTTCATTCCCATGCTAGATTTTCAATTTTCGCTGAAACCACCTGTTAACTTTGAGCTGACATTCACCGCCGCTGATGGCTATCAGTCGCTTGGACAGGCGCTAATTCGTGATGGGTTGCCACGATATCGCAGGGCGTTACGCGTCGGCACGGCGGTGGCACTGGTAGAGTTAACTGGCGAGGGGAACGTGAACGCGCCCGTAGTAAGTGCTAGTATGCTGGCTGCAAGCGGAGAGATATCAGAAGCTGCACTGCGCGAAAAGATTGCGTGGATGATCGATCCGTCGTTTGATCCTGCGCCTTTTTATGCGCTGGCGGCGACCGATCCGGTGCTGCATACGACGGTTGAGACGCTGCGAGGGCTGCGCCTGCTGCGTTTTACCAGCGTATTTGAGTCATTAATGGTGACGATCATTGAACAGCAAATTGCGCTGCGCGCGGCGCAAAAGGCTGAAATCTGGCTGGCGCAAACCTATGGCGATTATGTTAGCCATGAGGGCAAACGCTATTATGTGTATCCTACGCCGGAACAATTTGCAGCACTTGACGGTGAGAAACTCACGCCACTAAAGATCACATTTGTGCGGGTGGGGCGAATGCTGGACATTGCCCGGCGCGAGGCGGTTGGCGCGCTTGAACTGGAGAAATTACCGGCACAGGGACTGGAAGCTA
>CAZBPB010000183.1:6393-7163 GCA_964493565.1 uncultured Pleurocapsa sp.
TGTATGCGGCGCTTATGGCTTTGTCTGGCGTCGGACATTGGACGGTGGCATGGACAATGATCCGTTCAGTGGGGCATTTTTTGTACGTGGGTGGGGCCGACGTGGCGCTGCGAACGGCTGTGAATCATTATTATCACGGCATCAAAGGACGGATCGAGATACCCGCGATGGATGCGGTGTTTCAGCGATATGGCGAATACGACGGGCTGGCAGGGTTTTATACGCTGGTGCGCTGGGCGTTTGAAAAGGCTGCGTTTGAGCCGCGCTAGCTGTCCTGCAAGATCATGGCAATAGCGACGTTGCCTGTATTGCCACCAAGCGCGTGAGTGAGCATAACGGTATAACTACCATCTTCTGGCAGTTCAATGCGGCGGATGGTGGCGCTCAGATCACTGTTGGTGGCGTCATCATTGGCGGCAACGGGCATTCCATTTGCGTCCAGCAAAATCAGCAGCGGATCAGCGCTGTCACCGGGACGGGCTTCAGCGCGAATACTGACTAACTGCCCTTTCTCCCCTTCAAAATTGAAAAGAAAGACGCTGCCATTCGCCATCTCTACAAAAATAGGTGTGCCTTCTGTATTTAGTTCTCCGGCATCCAGAACGTTGGTCTGAATGAGATTTGCATACCGCAGATATTCTTCTGCTTCGGCGCTCAGGTCTTGTAGTTGACCATATGCGTTGGCGCGGGCTAACGCCAACAGCGGCACATCTGGCAGCAATTCTGCGGCATGGTCAAAGTCAGCCAAAGCTTCATCGTACTGTTGGGCG
>CAZBPB010000183.1:7173-7788 GCA_964493565.1 uncultured Pleurocapsa sp.
TAGGATCAAGCTCAATTGCTGAAGAGTAGTCTTCAAGCGCCAGATCAAATTCACCATCCTGCTGATAAACCTGCCCCCGCAGCCCCAGAATACCTGCGGCATAGCGTGGATTCCCCTGAGGGGCAAAACCCAATGCGCGCGTCAGATCGGTGAGCGCAGCAGCATTATCGCCAAGTGCAATTTCGCTGAGCGCTCGGGCAAAATAGCCTTGCGAGTAAGTGGGATTGAATACTAAGAACAGGCTGAAATCCAATGCGGCACCTTCGTAATCGCCTGAATCCAGACGTGTGCCACCACGGTCATATATCTGGGGAAGCACAGCGCCGGGTAAAGTGGATTGTGACGATCCACCCTGTTCGAAAGGTGACTGTTGAGCAAACGCAGATTCCGCGCCGCCGAACAACAGCACCGTGATCAGCGCGACACCGCTCAAAACGCCCTTCATAGCCAGAATCCTGCGCTGTGCCAGATTGTTAATGTTGATTGTACATTTAGTTATGCAGATCAGTTCGCTTTCTCATCGAAAGTTCTGTTTTGAAAACTATCCGACTAGCAGCGCCGATTGAGCTAAATAGCCCAATATTTGTTGGACTTCCTTAAAGTAGCCCTCACGTA
>CAZBPB010000184.1:0-7771 GCA_964493565.1 uncultured Pleurocapsa sp.
TCAAGGAAGAAAGCATATTTTCAGGTATATTCATAGCAAACCTTTCAATCAGGGTTCAAATTGGAGTAGAAACAGAAACAATTGACTAAATTATATATCCGATCTTTATGTCAAAAGCAAATATTTGAAACTATTTGTTGATTTTTGACAGCAGACATATAGACTCTCGCTATGAAAAACGGTAACGAGTCGAAAATGATCGGGTATCCACTGAATTGGGATGAACATCCTAACCGTGATAGTGTATCGGATTGCAGGAGCGGAAACGCGCAGATTGCATCTATTGCAAAGTTATTGAAATAATTGCCTTGTTCTTGCCAGAGGTTGGAGCAGTTGAGGAAATCATGGTGACAATATCAAATCGTGCGCTGCTCGCGGCGCAGCGCCACAATCTAATTCTAGAAATACTAGAGCGCGAAGGGGCTGTTCGAACTTCGGAATTACGAGACGTTCTAAAAGTTTCGCTGGTCACTATCCGTGCAGATTTGCGCGATCTGGAATTGCAAGGCTTCCTCGAACTTACCCGTGGAGGCGCCATCGCTGTTAACCCTGCCCGCGAGCGTGAACTAATTGTTACCGAGCGAAGCCAGCTCAACGTTGAGCGCAAACGACGTATCGGTGAATATGCAGCCCGCCTCATCAAAGATGGGCAAACAGTGATTGTTGATGCAGGCACTACAACTATGGAGGTAATTAATTCACTTTCGCGCAATGTAGAATATGTAAAGGTGATTACTCCTGCGCTGAATATTGCCAGCGGCGCATCTCAACTGCCCTATGTTGAAGTTGTCGTATTAGGAGGGGTTGTCCGTCCTTTAACCCAGTCAATTATAGGCTCTCAGGCATTACAGGCACTTGCGACCATCAACGCTGATATCACATTTCTTGCATCAGGGGGTATTACCGCGGAGCGCGGCGTAACCACATCTAACATGATGGATGCAGAAATAAAACGAGCCATTACCCATTGTGCATCGCAAGTCGTTCTGGTAGCCGACAGCAGTAAATTTGGAACGCGCCTGTCTTTTACGGTTGCGCATCTCAACAAGATAGACCAGATTATTACTGATTCTGGCCTCTCAGATGAGCAGGTTGCCGAAATCGAAAGCGTTGGTTCTCAAGTGGTTCGCGTCTAACTTTGTGCCCTCTAGTTGTGGATCTAGCCAACGAGTTGGTTGAGGGGCAACCCATCTTCGGGGATGAATTGACGCCAGTAAGCAACTGACTCACGGATATTACGTAAAATATTGGCGGGGCGCTCGGCGGTACCACTGAATATCTCTAGAGTCAGATATATATCAGTGCAGCGCGCTGGTAGCCCTTCTGGGTGTCCGTAAGTATATGCTTTGGATAGGGATTCCAGCAGTTTGACCGGAACAACTTTACCATCGCGGTTATTTTGTTCAGTAAATGGCCGATGTGCAGAGGCTCTACCATCCGTTTGTTGAAGGTGGATAATCGGCGAGTAGCCACCTAACCGTTCAATCCATGTGTAAAGATCTCCGTCGTCAGGCTCTGCAAACAGATAAGCATGTTCCTGCACGTACGCGGGTAATGCATCGTCATTTAGCGATAAATCATAGTATCCAGACCAACCGCTCTCAAATGCATCCCTATGATTTCCTGTCGTTTGCGCCGGTGCAGACGGTGATGGATGCCCAAAATGATGCTGCCCAACTTGATGGCCAGTGTCTAGCGTGATGTAAAAAGGATAATTCCCCTGAGCATATACATCCCGAAGTAGGTTCTCCGCCCCGGTAACCGTCCACGGAATTTGATGTGGGCTGTACATTTGCTCTACACCAATACTCGAAAGGCCTTTACCACCAGCGTAGATTGCGAGTTCCGCAAAGCGGCGCACAAGATCATTTACGGCATCTTTATAGCGAGCAGGGTCGCGCAAAGTGGATTGTGAAAAGGCATGGCAGTAAAAACCTAAGCCGGCGTTAAGTTCGGCTGCCCAATCAATCATCGGCTCCAGCCATTGATGCTGGATATGTTCACGAACACGCGTATCGCTATGGGCGAGGCCAAGCGTGGCATACGTTCCATGCCCTGAGTATAGATTGCAAACGCTGGCGTCATAGCGCTGACAGGCAGATTTTACGGCTTCAACCCATTCGCTTAGAACGTCTTGCGGTGTATATAACGGATCACATTCATTGTCAGCACTGGCTTCAATGTAATTTGCGCCGGCATCCTTGACAATTTCCACCCATTCGTCAGGTTTGGTCCAGCGTTTACTGGCAAAACAGTTATCAACTGCCAAATATAGTCGTGGGTACATTTACTCTCTCGATAGGAAGCCAGGACACAGCGCTATTTTTCTGAGACTCGATTGCGGCCGTCAGCACCTGATGATGCTGCATCGCCTCTTGCGGCGTTGCGCAGTAGAAACTCTGTCGCATGCCTTCACGCCCGTTAAGCACTTCATCAATAAAGGCAGCCCACATCTGCAAGAGCGAGTCTGAAAAGCCAAACTCAAAAATACCGCCGGTAATCGCCGGATATGCCGTTTCGTACCCGAGATCCAATGTTTGCCAGACCTGTTCTTTACCCGAAGAATAATCCATCATTCGCAGCGATTTCGGGTATTTGGTGGAATATTCTACGCTGAATTTTGTGCCGATGATTCGTAAATACCAGGTATTGCTCTCACCGGGCGCGATACGGTAGGTTTGGACGGTGAGCGGGAAATGCTGGTCGGTTGTTTCAACCTCGCAGGAGAGCGTGGCGTTATCCCATGTTAGGCAGGGAACCAGATTACCGTTAGCATCTGGACGTTCTTTAACGACTTTGCTTAGCATGGCGCGGACGTTGGTTGGGTACCAGCCCAATCGCAGCGGAATATGAAGCGCATGCATTCCGAGATCGCCCATACATCCATATTCGCCATTTAGCTGAATCATTCGTTTCCAGTTGATCTTTTTGTTTGGATCAAGATCACTGCTGTGCAGCAGCCCGCAGCCTGCCTCGATGATCGTTCCAAATCGCCCCTCGCGCACATACCGAAGAATGCGCTGCGCTGCCGGAAAAAATGGGAACTCAGAAGAACAGGCGACGGTCACTTCAGGATTTCCCTCAATGACCCGCATAATTTCCTGGTTCGCTTCGAGGTCAATACCAAACGGTTTTTCGCCTAAAAGATGTTTTCCAGCACGAATAATATCGGCGTACGTGCTGGCATGTAGATTATGAGGAACAGCGCAGTATATTGCCTCAACTTCAGGACTGTTCAATAAATCTTGATAGTCAGTAGACTTAACGCGTAGCGTGTCGAAGTTTGACTCGAACCAGTCAAAGGTTGCAGAGTTAGTGTCACAGATAGCTGTAATACGCGGAGAAAAATCCAGGTTAAGCAGATGCCCGAAGCGTAAAGTCGCGCTCCCAAGCTCGCGCCCCATGAGTCCCAGACCGATGATGCCGATGTTAAGGTGTCGCGATGGGCGCGGCATGTTTTGCCTCCAAATACTGGGCGGCGGAAGCAGGCGCTGCGCCATCATGCACTACAGCCATCAGTGCGCGGGTCATTCCGGCAGGATTAGAATGCTGGACAACGTTACGCCCGTAAACGATGCCCCTGGCTCCTTGATTCATTAGATCATAGGTGCGCTGTAAAATTTCATCGTCAGAAACACGACCTCCGCCCCGTACGAGAACAGGTTTGCCCGCAGCAATGTTAATGACTTCATGATAAAGGCTGATGTCATCAGTTGGATCAGCTTTGATAATGTCTGCCCCCAACTCTACGGCCTGACGGACAAGAGGAAGGATTTTATCAATATCGCCATCAACCATATAGCCCCCGGCGACGGCGTTGTCTCGCATGACGAGCGGTTCGATCATGAGCGGCATTCCGTATCGTTCGCATTGCGGTTTCAACAACGCAATATTGTCAACACATTGCTTGTGAATTTCCGGTTGATCGGGTAGATGAAATAAGTTCACGACCACACATGCTGCGTCCAGCCGCAGTGCCTGTTCAAGCGGTTCACCAATAATTTCGCTGTACAAATAACGCGGCAGGGATTTCCCATAAATATTGGCAATATCCGTACGTAAAACTAGCGCAGGTTTTGCTTTACCCTTGACTGCCTGAAGTATTGGAGCTTGACCAATACTAAGCTGAATAGCATCGGGATCTGCCTCCACTAAGATGTCTACAACTGCGTGCATATCTTCGATGCCATTCAGGAAACTGCGTTCCCCGAAAAAACCATGATCAACCGCGACATCGAAACATTTGCCATCTGCTGCGAACAGACGATTCAAGCGTGGAGTTACGCTCATTGCTAATTCACCTCACTCAAAGTTTCGCGAATTTAACTGATGAAATCTCCTACAGTTCCGCAAAATAGTTTCAATATTCTGCGTTTAAGATTTTACATTCCATCAAAAACTTGTCAAATCTTTCTGTACATAACAGAATAATTCTAATTTGAAAACTTTAGTGAGTGTCTTTTAAGACGTCCTGTTTCAGTTCTTCTAGGTTGTTCCTAAAATGAACAATGTTATGTGTCCAGCAGGAGATAGTTGCTCCGCTGTAAAATTGCAAGACTTGTAAAACGATGTAGATAAAATGCAGCAAGGCAGCGAGAACTGGTGTTTCGCTGCCTTGCTGCATTTTGCTTTAGATGATTCTCTTGCCGGTCATCGGCATTTTGGGGAAAATGCCCGCAGTCTGTTTACAGTTCCCCAATATCCGCCCGCATCCACGCCGAAAATGCCGCTTATCCTATATCTCAAGTTAAAATATTGTCCTCGATGTCATCATTGACGTGGCTGCGCTTTCTCTACGAAACGTTATTCACCACCTGCACACGGCTGTCTGTAGCCAGAACATTGGCTACATTTTCTGCCACCAGCCACAGCGGCTGTTTCAAGCCAGATTGCGGATCAACATAAACCCCGAAACGATAGTTTTCCGTCTCGTTGTGGCGTACGATGGCGCGTGTGCCTAGTTCACCAACCACATGTACACCGTCAATCACAAGGTGGCGGGTAGCGGTTAAGGGTTCACGCTGTAGCGCATTGTTTTCGATGTACAGACTGTCGCAGTTGCCGATATAAATACCATAAGCCTCGCGGTTAATCGCTGGCGCTACACGCGAATAAATGGTATTGCCTTCAATACTAACCACCGTCGAACGCAGACGCTCTTCGCGTGGCTGATTAGCGCGGCTCTGCCCGATGTGAACCCCTTGCAAAGCATCAATGATAGTATTGTTGACAATACGCACCTCTTCAGCCTCTTCGCCGCCGATGGTGATACCCTGATACAACGCCGCAACATCTTGCTCGATCAGGCGTCCTAGGTAAGTGTCAAACCGGCTGATGCTTTCTGGCTTCATAAGTACCGCATCAACAGCTTCCTGAAGGAAATCTACCGCCTCAGAGAAATTACCGACGCTGCGTGGTGAAAACTGATCCAGAAGTTGATCGTAGAATTTGATACGCTCAAGTTCAGGATCGCTGCGGAAATTGACGGCAATATCGTTGATCACCAGATTGCGACGATCCCCGGCAGCAGCGCGAGCGGCGGAACGCTCTGCGGCGGCGCTGCGACGGTTTGTAATGCGGCCTTCTTCGGCTATACGACCTTCCTGTACATCAGAAAATAAAGTGCGCCGCACTTCCGCGCGTAATTCAGCATTTTCAATGATGCCGGTGGCGATGCGCTGAACACTCTTGCGCAAATCCTGACAGCGGATGATGTTGTTCTCGAACAGCACCCGCGATCCGTTGGTGACCAGCGCGCCAAGCTGGCTGCTGCCCACCTGAAAGAAACTGTTTTGCACGTCTACCGTGCCGCGCGCGATGCGCAGGTCGCCAAATTCGCGGTCATTGGTCACGCGCAGGCAAGCGGCAGAGCGTATGTTTCCGGCTTCGCAGCGCAGGATGACGCGGTTGAGCGTAACGGCCCCGCAGTTTTCAAAGGACAGCGCCCCTTGAATGCCCTCGCCGGATGCCGTTTCTCCGGCTTCGGCGAACAGGTCTTCCACGATTACCGACTGACAAAGGCGGAAATTCAATGCTGATTCAGAAGTACGCGCCAGAATACGTGTCCCTGCCCCCGCACCGCTCAGCTTAAGGATGCCCTTGCGTTCAATGATGACTGGCTTATCCAGCAAATAATCGCCAACCTCAAAGCATATTTCGGCATCGCCACCCTGCGGAATCTGATCAAAGACATTGAACCAGTTTGTCCCCGGCGAGACGGTAAAGGTACACGTACCTCCGCCGCCAATACGCGCGCACAAAGCTTCAATTGCATCCTGCACAGTTTCGACATCCGGCAGTTCGCATTCAGAGTTGTCAAAGCCAACATCCGAAGCCGTAATGTCAGTCAGCGGCGGAAATAGATCGCGGCAGTCCAGCAGCACCAGCGGACGGCGGCCTTCAAACCGCCCGCTTACGCCCATTATGATCATGCCTAGCCGGACAAAATGCCTTTCTATTCCGAAGGGAAGCTGCTCACCAGGCGGAAAATCGAGGCTGGCATCGTTGGCGCGGGCAGCAAACTGCCAGTAGTCACCAGCGCGGTAAGTACCCGGGCTGAATAGCAGTTGAATGCCACCTTCAATTGACACAGGCGCGTTGTTGGTATTCATTGCAACGCCATTGGCGCCGGCTAACGGCGCGACCTGATCCCATTTTCGCAGTTTGGGATTCAGGTTCAAATTCACGGTCACGCTCCGATCCAGCGTGATACGATTCAGGTTGGAATCCGCACCCGTGACCTGTGCCAGCACGCCGGGAGCGCCGCTAAGTTCATGGGTATCATCAATGTATTCCACCCAATCATTCTCGAAAATGCCGATGTAGTCATCGCGTTTCACGCTGTCCACATCAAAAACAGTGCCAGACACGCTGCCGCTAGTGGCGCTGCCCACCGCTTCAATGCTGGCGACAATAGCGCCGTTATCCCGCGAGAATTTGAACGTTGATCCGTTACGTCTGCCATCATTTGCAACGTGATGCACCTCCACCCGGTAATACTGGTTTTCGCCGCGCGTATAACCGCCGGTTTCTGGCACATTACATGGGTCTTCATCCGTATCGCCGGGAACGGTAGTCACTGTTAGCGTACCGTTTGCCGCGGCAGTAAAGCGATCCCACTCATCATAAGCGCGTCCACAGGCGAGACCTGCTTTATCAGCTATCGCCTCCAGTCGTTTAGAAGCGCGTTCGCGAAGACGATGCAGTTCTTGCAAGGTATCGTCGCGGCTTGACCGGTTGATTCGGCTGTCAATTTCGCGCACATCACCAATGAGTTCCACAAGCCGATTCATGGTTGCTTGAGGGATGTTCAAGCTCAACGGCAGCAAATGCACCCGCCATACCGTCTGCACGCGAGTAGTGGTATCTACTCCGTTCAATGCTACATCGCGCAAAGCCGGATCGTCATGATGTGTGATGTGGCGTTTGAACACCTCCAGAACCACTAACCCGGCTTCGGCATTTCCCATCGCGTTGGCGATAGATAGCTCATTCGGGAAATGCGGCTGCTGGTCGTAACGTACTGCCTCTTCATTTTCGACGAGAATACCATTGGCGTAGTAACGCCCGGCGCCGATGATCAGCCGCCCATCACTGTCGGTAGAGAGCGCAAAGCCGGGATTAACCTTTGGCGCGCCGCTTGGCCCGATGGTATCGAGGTCTGCGGTTTCGATGCGCCCCGTAAAAATTTCCTGCGCCTCGTTTTCATCGTTGTCAGTCGTCGGGCGGCCTTGCTGCCAGCGTACCCCGATGTAATGTTTGGCGCTGTCGT
>CAZBPB010000185.1:0-2549 GCA_964493565.1 uncultured Pleurocapsa sp.
CTTCAAAATGCCGATCTGTCGCCGCCGCTCCAGAGTCGCCAGCGAAACTGTGTTCGCCATCGCCACCGCTGCTGCTAATAGTGAGAGCAGTCCCACAATGGTGGGAATGGCGCTAAACTGCGCGATTAACCGTCCCAGCAGGCTGTCAATAAAGCTGATGTCCAACGCGATGATCAGCGGGTTAGCCGAAAGATCGAGCAGGGCTTGATTCAAATTCTCTGGCGTAACTTGTAGTGTGGTCAGCGTAAAATCGGGCGATTGGCTGATAGCGTCTGGAGGAATGATATATTGCCCGATGCTGCCGAAAACGCCGCTGGTGGTGCCCAGAATGCCCACCACTTCAAAGGTGTAAATCGCGCCTTCATATTCCACTGTCACCATGCTCCCCAATCCGATTCCCCGCTGTTGTGTGAGGAAATCATCACTGGCAAGCATTACCGCGCGTCCATTGTCTTCCGGTGTCAGTGTTCGCCCCGCCACGACGGTAAAAGGCGCAGGTTCAGGGTTGGTGGTCTCCCGCGCTTGAAGCTGTAAAGAATTGAATACTCGCTGTGCGCGTCTCGGTGCTTCATCCACCAGCGTCTGCAGGTCAGTTTCCGGAGGGGGTGCGCCGTTGACTAGTTCCAGTTGCGCGGAATAGGTCATCGTTTGCGTTGTGTATTCAATGCCCTGCATGTTGTTCACTTGTGCATTGACCGTTGCCTGTCCGATGGTAGGTGAAACCACGCCCAGAAGCGGGAATACCAGCACGTTGCCGCCAAAGTTTTGCGTCAGTTGAAAATTCAGTAACTCCTGTGTTCCTGCGCCGACAAAGGTGATGCTGCTCAGCGCGAACATGCCTGCCGCCAGCGCCAGCAGTGTGGTAGCTGTGCGAATACGCCGCGAAGTCAGGTTACGTAGTGCTAGCTTCAAATCAGCGATGCCAAATGCCGGAAATTTGCCCACAATCCATACGATTACCCACATCAAGCCGACCAGTACAGCCAGCAGCAGCAGCGTCAGCGCCACGCCGATAATTCCGACAGGTATGCTGCCGAGAATGCGCCCGGCAATCGCCCCGATGACCACAATCACCAGTATCAGCGTGATGAATACATGTAAACACCCTGCGGCAGGTAAAGCAGTCTCATTTGGGCGCAAAATGGTGGCTGGTCGCACTTTATTTGCAGTTAACACCGGTAATATGCCGAAAACCAGTGTGACTACTGTTCCCAATGCGAGGCCGTATAAGATAGCTTCAGGGTAAATGCGCGCGGGCAGGCGCTGTTGCAGGAATGTTTCGCCATATTGGTAGACCACGCCTGTCAGCAGTAATCCCAGTATCACGCCTACAATACTGCCCAAAATTCCCAGCAGCAGCGCTTCAGAGAGGAACATCGCTGCTACTTGCCGCCCTTTCAGGCCGAAAGTTTTGAGCGCGGCAATCTCATTTGTGCGCCGACCCACCATCACCAGCATGGTATTAATGATGCCCACGCCGCCGATCAGTAGCGCGCCCAATCCCATCACTACGATGAACCGACCGATGATGTCTCCAATCGTCTGGTTGCGTTCCAGTAGTTCTGTAGAGGTGATGTAATTCGGCGCGCGTGTCAGCGGCAGCAGTTCGCGCGCGTATTGCTCAATCATTTCCCCGGAAGTTCCCGCAGGCAGCGCGATGCTGATAGTATTTGGTTGTGTAGGGGCTTGCAGGGTGGCTGCTGCGCTGATGGGCAAATAGGCGAATCCGAAAAATGAAGCAAACAAATTGCCTGTACCAGCTTCGGCTTCTGTCGGTGCAATACCGGCTACAGTGAACAGCTCTTCAGTGCCGCTAACACGAACTGTGTCGCCAACACTCAATCCCTGAGTGTCAGCCAGATTCTGGCTGATGACGATGCTATTTTCAGCCAGAAAGGCGTTGTTTAGCGTCATTCCGACCGGTGCAACAAGTTCAATCGGGCCAGTTGGCGGGAAAGTTGCCGGATCAATCAAAAACAGACTAACGAACTGTGGCCTGCCCACAGAGACCGAATCAACCGATGTAACCTGCGCGGCTGAATTTAGTGTGTAGGCGGTCATGGTGGCATTATGCTGATCAGCCCATTGCTGCGCGTTGGAGAGCGCGTTCGGCGTGAACGTCGCGCTATTGTTCGCAGCATCGCTCATACCAAAGTTGAAGCCACCGCCGCTGTTTGAGAAGCTAAGGGTGATATCGCCGTGATTCTGCTGGCGCACATTTTCCACCAGAGAGTCGCCAATAGCTAAGCCCAGCGAACGCAGCGCCACTACTGCCGCAACGCCGGAAGCGATACAAAATATGGCGAATACAGTCCATCGCGCACTTCTTCGCAGGTTTCGCGCAGCATATTTAAGGTAATACCACCAGCGGCTAATCATGTAGTCTCATTCTCTAGTAAAGACAACTCTGCCATTATATACGCCTATCGTGCAATCCCGTTGCAGCGATAGAGACAGTTTCTAGGTGATTCGCCACCGCGCTTCAACCGATGCAACACTAAATCATTGTCACGACACCCTGCTTTACTCGCACACTATCTTCATTCACG
>CAZBPB010000185.1:2559-4387 GCA_964493565.1 uncultured Pleurocapsa sp.
AAACTCGAATGATCTTGTCGCCCTTTACCCTGCCCGGTCGCCAGCGTGAAGCCTGCCCATTTGTAGCAGGAGATGTGGGGATCGCAGCAGAATACCAGAGCGACTAGGGCAAGAACTACCGAATGGGTCACAATTAAGGTGAAATAGTCTGATCTCGAACCAGAATCGGAAAAATTGGGGAAAATTTGATAAACGCCTAACGACCTTTATAGCGTATGCATCATTTCCTCTGTATGATTACATTACACGATTGAAACACGCTTGGGGTGGGGCGGGCATGAGCAAGGGGCGCATCCTCGTCGTCGAAGACGACTTTGATATTTCGAATATGTTGAAAATTTACTTCGCCTCACAGGGTTTTGAGGTGCAAGTATGCTCGCGCGGCAGTGAAGCACTGGTCGCCACGCGTAAACAGCTTCCCAATCTGATTGTGCTGGATATCATGCTGCCAGACATGAACGGCTACGATGTGTGCCGTGAATTGCGCACCACTGCCCGTACCAGCCACATTCCGATTATCTTCCTCACCCAGAAAGATGATCGCAGTGACAAGATTCAGGGGCTTGAACTGGGCGCAGACGATTACATCACCAAGCCGTTTGATATTGAAGAATTGAAGCTGCGTGTTCAAAATTCGATTCTCGCTGCCACCCGTCAAACTCAGATCGACAGCAAGTCGAATTTGCCTTCAGGTCGTCTGATTGAAGACCATCTGCGCGGTCTTATGCAAAGCCCCAAGCCATGGACGTACATGGACATCAAGATCAACAATTTCGATTCTTTTACGGATGTCTATGGTTTCGTCGCTGGTGATGAGGTAATTCGCTTCGTGGCGCTGCTGATCGGCGAGGTAATTGATAGCCTCGGCACCAGCGATGACTATGCAGGGCATCCCGGACGTGATAATTTCGTGGTGGTTACTCACAGCCCCGATTTTGAGGATCTCAAAAACACTATCACCAATCGCTTTGACGATGAAGTGAAACAGCATTATTCGTTTATTGATCGCGAGCGCGGTTACATTCTGGTGCCAGATGGTGTAATGGGTGAACGACAGGTGCCTTTGATGACTCTGGGCATTGGCGCTGTGTCTACGCGTACCCATCAGTTTTCAGATATTCGTGAAATTACCGAACTCGCGGTGGAAGACCGCCGGCGCGGCCTGACCGGGCAAGATAGCAGCGCGAATATCCTGACCTCGTGGTAGATGAGGGCGATATTCCTCCCATGCCTTGCCGCCGCTAAAGTCATGAGTCGTTAGGATTGACGATGGGGTTGGCAGTCATTCTTATTGTCGGGGGTGCGGTGGTATTGCTCTGGCTGTACCTGTGGGTACGCCAGCGTCAGCAGCTAGGCCGCCTTCCCGAACTCGAATCCGCTGTCCAGTATGATGCACACGGAGCTGGCGCGAACGATGCTGTCATTGTCGCTAGCCAGTCCGGGCAAATCATCTTTGTTAGTGACAACGCGCGCCAGATATTTGGCCTTGATACTGCCGATCTTGATCTTGAAGCATTGGCGGCATTGGTGCAGCCTTCCGATGTTTTCCTGAATTTGTTTGTTAGCGCAGCGCAGTCAGCTTTTCAAATAGGCAGTCGCTGGGTAGAAGGCGCATCTCATCAGATCCCCGCTGACGATGGGGTGCGTACGGTGCTCGTCCTGCGAGATCTTGGCGGTACAGGCACACAGAGCGATGTGCTAGATCTGGGCAAAGCTGTCGAGATCGTGGCAGAAATCGGCGAAACCGTCAACGTTAGCCTGGGGGTTGAAACGACCCTCCAATCGCTGCTAACGATTGTACGTAAGTCAATTTCTGCTGATGCCGGTG
>CAZBPB010000185.1:4462-7766 GCA_964493565.1 uncultured Pleurocapsa sp.
TTGTGGGATGAAGATACCCGCACACTGAAGCCGCGTGGTTGGGTGGGCAGCGCCGCTTATGTCGTCGCTATTTCCGATGCCGGTGGTATCTACCACGAGAATGAGGGAATCACTGGTTGGATCGCGGCTAAACGCCAGCCGCTGCTGGTTGCCGATAAAAACGTGCCGGATGCTATACAGCCAGTACTCCCGAATAACAGCTACAACAGTTTTGTCGGCGTTCCGTTGATGCTGGGCGAGCGTTTCATCGGCACATTTGAGCTTTTGCATACCCGCGCAAATACCTTCACGTCTGCGGATGCGGCGCTTCTTCAAGCGATTGCCAAGCCGATGGCGACCGCGATATACAACGCTGAAATTTACACTGATCAACAGCGCCGTATTCAAGACCTTGCCGGCTTGCAGCAGATTGATTATGACCCCGAAGATCCTGAAACCATTGACAGCGCGCTGACTGCTATCACCGAACGCATAGCGATACTTTCTGGCGCGGAACAATGCGGTGTGTTGATTTACGATGAGCGCCGCGATGCGCTGGTGGCGCAAGAACCATATTTTGGGCTGCCCCATGCTGTTGCCGGGAATTACAGTATCCCCGTCGGGGCAGGCTCTTTGGCGCGCGCTCAATTGCTGGCTTCCGGCTCGTGGTATAGCGATGACCTGCGCGCCGAACCCGATGTTGAGGCACTGGGTATGGCGCTGCTGGCAAACACGGCTGGCGTGAAAAGTACGGCGGTTGCGCCGCTCATAGTTGGTACTCGTAGAATTGGCTTGCTTCAGGTGAGCAATAAAAAGGGGGGTAACTTCACGCTGCGTGATGTTGATAATCTGCGCTTGATGGCTTCGCAGGTTGCCGTCCTGATCGAAGATATGCGGCTGGCGCAGTCCGAACAGCGCCGCGATACAGAGATGACCGCTGTTCAGGAAATCACGCAGGCATTGGGTACGCTGACTCGCGAACAGGAATTTTACGCCAACGCCACCGAGCGTATTGCGCGTTTAATGGGCGTAAAGTTTTGCGGCATATTGCTTTATGATCCGCAAACCCGCGATTTGCGCGCGCGCTTACCTTTTCATGGCCTCAATGACGATCAGATTGCTGGTTATCAAATCCCGCTTCACCCCGGAACCGCTATTGAGGGTATCTGGCAGCAGGAAGATACCTGGTTTACCAACAATGCGATGGCTGACAAAGTGATTGTTGGCGCGGGGCTTGAAGGCATCGTAGCCTCACTAAGCATTACGCAGACGCTGCTTGCAGTGATGGAAACTGGCGGCAGGAAAGTTGGTGTCATTCAGGTTGCCAACCGGCTTGACGGCGAAGACTTTACCGACAAAGACGGGCGGTTGCTTTACATCTTCGCCGCGCAAATCGCCAGCTTGATCGAGAACACCCGCTTGTTCCGTGAAGCCCAACGCCGTGCCGACGAAGCGGAAAGTCTGCGACATATTGCCGAGCTTTCCAATAAGATTTTGACCACTGAAGATAGTTTGCTACCCACGTTATCGGTTGCCGCGCGAATTTTAGAATCTCAGGCGATATTCATTAGCGTGCTGGATCAGACTGCCGGAACGCTAACCACTTACCCGCGTTATATCTTTGGCGTGGAAGTAGATCGACCTATCGTTCAGAATACCTACAGCAAAGGTTTTGAGTACAGCGTTGCGATTTCCCGCCAGCCCTTCCTTAGCAACGATGTTCTGAACGATAAACGGGTGCTGCCCGGTTATCGCGATCTGGCGCAGGAGTTGAACATCCGCGAAACCGTATTGGTGCCGCTGGTTGTTGGCGATCATACGCTCGGTGAAATAGGCGTGATGAACAGCAAACGCGGCGGTTTCACCGATGAGGATGTGAAGACGCTTTCAGCCATCGGCGTGCAGGTTGCTTCAGCATTGGATCGCATCCGTATCTATGAAACCACCGGTCAGAACCTGAGCCGTCGTTTGCAAGAGTTGGACGCCATCAGCCGCGTCAGCAACGAATTGGCGCAAACACTGGATTTTGAGGCCGTGCTGGATGTTGCCCGCCTGGAAGCGGTGCGCGCCGCCGAAGCCGATGGCAATACTGTCGCGCTGCTTGAGCCAGCCAGTGAATGGCGCGAACCTGAAATGCCTGAGCTGGCGCGGCGTTTAGGTGAGCGGAAGCCGTTGGAAGGGTTATCCGAAATAGAACTCGCTGCGATACGCGCGGGTACTGAAGCTGTCATTGTTGAAGATTACGCCATTTCCGACTTGAAGCCCACGCCTGAAGATGCACGTTCGGCATTAGCCGCCGCTTTCACCTATGAAGATCAAGTTGTCGGTGTGTTTCACCTGTACAGTCATCACCCGAATCACTTTGATGATCGTGCCGCGACCTTCCTCATGACCCTGGCTTCCAAAGCCAGTCTTAGCTATGGCAACAACCTGCGCTATCTCGAAAATCAGGATCGCAGCAACCGCCTTCGTCGCCGTGTTGAACAGTTGAACCAGATTTTTGAATTGGGGCAAATGCTTCAGCATAACGTCGATCCTGTAACCATGCTGGAAGCGATTGCCTACAGTGTTCAGCAAAGCTGCGGCTATGACACGGTGGTGATGACTCTGCTGGACGACTCTACGGGGCAGCCCGCTTTTCGCCGTCTGGCACAGGCTGGTTTGCCGATTGAGGCCTTCGAACAAAGTAGAGGGCGCACCTTGCCTCTGGTTGCGTTTGAGGAACTTGTTGCCAAAGACACTTTTCGTATCAGCGAAAGCCTGTTTTTGCCCTTCGAAAAACTAAAAAAATGGTACATGGATGGGCTGGAAACGTTCAGCGCCCAGTTCACCGGTCAACGTACGCTGCATCCGCAGGGGCGTGACCAGTGGCGTGATGGCGATATGCTTCTAGTGCCGATTCGTGGTGTGACAGGTGAAGTGCTCGGCCTGATGAGCCTTGACCGTCCGCAGGATGGTCGCCGTCCCGAGCGTGGCGCGGTAGAAGTGCTGGAAATTTTTGCCCATCAGGCAGCAGCCACCATCGAAAATAACCGGTTGTATCTGGCTTCCTTGCGCAGCGCAGAACAGGAAGCGCGGCTGAACGAAGTCATGGAAGCCATATCCAGTACACTGGATTTGAACCAGATCGTCGAAGGCGTGACACAGGGGGTTCTTCGCCTGCTGCCTTTCCAGCGTATGACCCTGGCTCTAGTTGACAATGAGCAGGAAGGTTTCGATCTGGTACGCGTATCTGTTACGCCAGACAACGCCATTGTCATCGGGCGTGACCATGTGCCAACGCTGGATAACACAGCTCAAGGACGCACCTTCACTGATGGTAATG
>CAZBPB010000186.1:0-1507 GCA_964493565.1 uncultured Pleurocapsa sp.
TATCGCCTGCGTCGTCGCAAACGACATCACCGCTGCCAGTACCACCACGCTCAGAGATCGCGCTTCCATACGGTTGTTCAAAATCACCTCAACCGCGAAGAACACTCCGGCAAAGGGCGCTTTGAAGGCTGCCGATATCGCCGCCGCACTACCCGCTGCTACCAGTATCGCCACATGCTCTTCAGATTGTCGGACAAGCTGCCCCAGCCATGAGCCAATATTCCCGCCTATCTGTACGCTGGGGTCTTCCGGCCCAACCGAGGCACCGGCACCGTTGGAAATTGCCGAGGCAAGCGCCTTAAATGGCATGCGTTTATAACGCAATCTGCCCCCTGCAAGCGCCACTGCTTCAATCACCCCGCCAACCCCATGATGCCGTTCTTCACCGATGAATCGCTGCATGATCCAGCCCACAATCAAACCTGCCAGCGCAAGGCTGATCACCACTGCCAGCACCCCGACTATAGGGTTAAGTAATTGATTGACTATCACGCCGAAGAATAGTTCGTGAAAAAGCAGGATCGCCTCACGAAATAACCACACGCCAAACGCGGCAATCACGCCGACGGCAATGGCAAGAGCGACCAGAAGATTTCTTTCACCACGAAATAATGAGGCTAACCAATCAGACCATGAGCCTGATCGTCCTGAAAAGATTCTTTGCATCGCTATTTCTGTAAATCCTTCTGTGTAGGGTTAGACCTGTTATACCTCGCTTGTCAAATCAGGGAAATCCACCCCCATCCCTTACGAAATGCTATAATTCGGATAGTACAAATAGGCGCGCGAGAAGGGCATCCAATGGTTGAACAACCGATACGTGTTTTGATTGCCAAACCCGGCCTCGATGGGCATGATCGTGGTGCAAAAGTGATTGCTCGCGCGCTGCGTGATGCCGGTATGGAAGTGATATACACCGGTTTGCGGCAAACCCCGGAAATGATCGCTGAAGCCGCCCTACAGGAAGATGTGGATGTGGTTGGCCTGAGCATCCTTAGTGGCGCGCATATGGCTTTAGTACCCCGCATCCGTGAAGTGATGAATAGTCAGGGATTAGACGACATTCCGTTGCTAATCGGTGGCATTATTCCTGATGATGATCGTGGCGAGTTGGAGAAATACGGCGTGCGCGGTATTTTCGGACCCGGTGCCAATACTGAAGATATTGCCCGGTTTATTCATGAACTGGTAAATGCCGACGAAGGAACGGTTGGATGAAGTTTTCTGCGCTTGAACTGGCAGAAGCGGCGTTATCGGGCAACCGCCGCGCGTTGGCGCGCCTGCTCACGCTGGTCGAAAATCAGCCAGAACAGGCCGCCCCTGCCTTAAGTCATCTGTATCCGCACACTGGGCGCGCGCATATCATCGGTGTGACCGGTGCGCCGGGAACTGGTAAAAGCACGCTGGTCGCAGCATTAGCAAAGGCATGGCGTGCTGAAGGCAAGAGCATCGGTATCCTCGCGGTTGACCCGACCAGCCCGTTCACAGGCGGCGCTATCCTCGGTGA
>CAZBPB010000186.1:1517-2462 GCA_964493565.1 uncultured Pleurocapsa sp.
GATCGCATCCGTATGCGTGATCTCAGCGGTGACTCTGGCGTATTCATTCGCAGCATGGCGGCGCGTGGCGCGCTCGGCGGGCTGGCGGCAGTCACGCTGGATCAGGCGCGGGTGTTAGACGCCGTTGGTTTTGATATTGTGCTGATCGAAACAGTCGGCGCCGGGCAAAATGAAGTGGCTATCGCCCGCCTCGCCCAAACAACGATTGTTGTAGAAGCGCCGGGTCTTGGCGACGAAGTACAGGCGATCAAGGCTGGCATTCTGGAAATTGCCGATCTGCTGGTGGTCAACAAGGCAGACCGACCCGGCGCAACACAAACCGTGCGCGCCCTGCGAACCATGATCGAAACGGGGCATCCTGCGCTCAAAACCCGTTGGCTGCATCATGGTCAGATGATCGGCGTAGATGACCGCGATCCTTCTGTCGCACATGACCCGGCAATATGGATTCCGCCAATTGTCGAAACCGCTGCCGCAGATGGCAAAGGGATTGATCTTCTCATCAACAAAATTTCTGACCATCGAAGTTATCTGGAAAGCGCAGGATTGAGCGCGCAAATGGAACGCGCCCGCCTGGAAGCCGAATTGATGGATCGGCTTCAGGCATCGCTGCTTCGGCGGCTGCTGCGCGAATTACCGGAGGATGCAGTTGCGCAAGCAGTTGCCAGCGTACAGAAACGGATCAATACGCCAGACCAGGCAATAGAATCGTTAATCTTGCAGGCAGAAGCGATGCCCGTTGAATCATAAAAGTGAGAGTGCATTTTGAGTAATGCAGATGAGGAAGCAGGGGTTTTGAAAGAGCGTATTCCTGGTACGACCTACGTGCCACAACCAGAGAAAGACGAAGCTCCTTACAATCCACTTGGGAGAATTATGCTCTTTTCAGGCTCAGCCTCGCAGGAACTGGGGGCCGAAATTGCCGCTGAACTGGGCATTCCGGTC
>CAZBPB010000186.1:2472-6562 GCA_964493565.1 uncultured Pleurocapsa sp.
GGTCGGCAGATACACCCGCACCATCTTTCCTAACGAAAACATATTCATCCGTTTGAATGAAAGTGTGCGCGGTCAGGATGTGTATATCGTTCAAACCATGTACTCACCGGTACATGAGAACATCTTTGAGCTGCTGATCATGATTGATACGCTCAAGCGCGATTCCGCGGGGCGCATCAACGTGGTCATCCCATATTTGGCTTATGCTCGCTCAGACAAGAAAGATCAGCCGCGTGTAGGTATTACTGCCCGTCTGCTGGCAAATATGCTCGAAGTAGCGGGCGCAGATCGTTACATGACTATTGACCTGCACGCCGGGCAAATTCAGGGTTTCTTCAATATTCCCGGCGACGCGCTCAAAGCGTTTCACCTGATGAGCGATTATGTGATCAGACAAAACATTCCCGATCTGGTGGTATGTTCGGCTGACCTCGGCTTTGCCAAAAAAGCGCGCGACTGGGCGGAAAAGCTCAATACACAGTTGGTGATCATCGAAAAACGCCGCACCAGTAACGACAGCACCAGTGAAGCACTCTCGCTGATCGGTGATGTCAAAGATAAGAATGTGCTGCTGGTGGATGATGAAGTGCTGACTGGTGGATCGGTTGAAAACGCGGTCAACGTAATCCGTAACGAGGGCGCGCGCGATGTTTACCTCGCCTTTACCCATCCTTTTCTGGCAGGTAACGGGTCAAATAAACTAGCACACTTAAACCTGAAAGAAATCATCACCACTAATACCCTACCCATTCCACCGGAAAAGCAGATCCCGAACATGACTGTATTGTCAGTTGCGCCTATGCTTGCCGCCGTCATCAAGCGCGCGCACAAAGGCATGAGCGTTGGCGAATTGTTCAACGAATAGCGATTCTTCCTGTTCAGAAATTTCGGAAACCGTCAGGCTAAAGGACGCAGCGTACCGCGTCTTTTAATCTCTCCAACAAAAACGGACAACAAAAGTGTTGTCCGTCTCCATCAAAACATTGCGGGTTTCGCTTATCGCCCCAACGGGAATGGCTCCACAAAATAACCGTTGATCGCATCCCCTTCAGCCACCCAGCCTTCTAGCTGGTTGCCTGTGGATTGATATTCAACCAGATACCACGTATAGCGATTGGTGCAGATCGGGCCGTCCAGCACAAAGAATACTCCGCCCGCCGGAATTTCGCCCAGAATATCGCCGTCCGTCCCGGCAGCAGAGCGCACATTTAGGGGAGATGGATCGCTGTATGCGACACGTGAACGTTCTCGAAGCACAATTCGGGTTGGCAGCGTACCATTACAGACCGGCGTAGCAGTCGCCGGTAGGGGCGTCGGCTGCTGGGCGTTGGCGCTGCTAAACTGCCCCATCATGGCTATCAACAGCAGCGCAGTTGTTGCGCCACACAACCAGATTACAGCCGCAGCGCGCCTACCTTTTAGCATGGCGTAGGATCCAGATATCGCGAACGCCCCAGATTGCAACTGTGCCGAACGCAAACGCATACATCAGCAAGTACGGCACGATTGTGGGTGACATACGCATAGCAACGCTTGCGCCCCACAGGGCATAAAGGCACAGGAACATCTCAAAATAGATGTTGCGGTTCATAGTTAGCGCATATTTATTACCGCTAACATTCTGTGCATATTTTGGCGTGCGCTTGAACTCGCCTTTGCGCCCGAACAGCCCGCTGATCACAGCGTTCGAATTTGTCCATGCGATGCCCGTACCAAACGCAACCAATGCAGGCAGTTCCAGCACACGACGCTTCCAATCACGATATAGAGCCTGCTGGCTAAGCACAAACACCAGCGGCGGCGCAATCCACGCAAAGCCTAACGGTCCTAAGGGTAGCGACTGCAAACTGCGCGAAAGCAGCAAGACTGGCGTGATTAAGAGCATGGTGATGATCAGCGGATGTACCAGATATTGGCACAGATGCATGGTTGCCATCAGCCGCTGGCTAAGAGTCACCCGCTTGCAGCGCCATATCTGCGGCAGCAGCATAACCATGCACTGAATACTGCCCTTTGCCCAGCGCGCCTGCTGCTGCTTGAATGCCGCAATATGCGGCGGCAGTTCACCGGGTACAACAACATCCGGCAAATAGAGAAAGTGCCATCCCTCAAGCTGCGCGCGATAGCTCAAGTCCAGATCTTCCGTCAGCGTGTCATCATGCCAGCCGCCAGCTTCATCAATGGCAGCAATACGCCACACGCCGCCTGTACCGTTAAAATTCATCAGGAAACCTGCGCGGTTGCGGGCGGTTTGCTCAACTACAAAATGACCGTCTACCGCCACCGCCTGCCAGCGCGTCAGGATACTATCGTCACGGTTTAAGTGTCCCCATCGTGCCTGCACCATTCCCAGCGAAGGATCCGCCATCAAGAACGGTACCGTCTGGCGCAGGAAATCCTTTTGAGGCACAAAATCGGCGTCAAAAATGGTGACAAGTTCAGTACCTTGCTGATGCAATAGTTCCAGCCCGTAGGCCAGCGCGCCGGCTTTGTAGCCCTTACGATCTGGTCGGCGTATATGTTGAATGTTGATGCCCTGCGCGCGCAGTTCTTCAACCTTGCGCGTGACAATATCAACCGTTTCGTCGTTGGAATCATCCAGCACCTGAATGATCAACCGATCACGCGGATAATCCAGAGTCGCGCAGGCATCAATCAACCGCTCTACAACGTACATCTCGTTGTATATCGGAAGTTGTACTGCGGCTTTAGGTAAATCAGCGTCCTGTGTATGCGGCGGAACCAGCCTGACATTTCGATGACGCAAATAAATGATGAGCAAACCGAGTGTTCCTAACGCATACAAACTGAGCAGCAAAGCACATATCACGTAAAGTATGGTTAGGAAATTCAGGATCATCGTCATAGGTTGTGAAGATCCCCTTTTGGCGGCTTCAGAAGTCTATCAAGGCACAATGAGACTAACAAGGGTAGCACCGCCCATTCTATCGCAGGCAGGTTAAGTAAGCGCATTACGAGCGTCTTGATCATGAACCCTTGAAAGGATACACTGTTTTCAAGATTCTCACTTATGGTGTGCTAGTGGTCACCCTTACCGCATCCCCTTCCGCCACCAACGGGCTGCGTCCCGTCAACCTGAAGACTGATCTCGCCCCGCTGGCTGACCTCATGGAAATCGCCTTCGCTGATAGTATGGATAACAGTGGTCGGGCAGCAATCCGTGAAATGCGCGCGCTTAGTCGTTTTGGTTCTGGCGTCAACCTGCTTTCCGGGGTCAACGATCTGGTGATGGGAATCGGCCTCGGCTATGTGTGGGTTGAAGACGGAAAACTGATCGGCAATGTCTCTATTTATCCATCCAACCTGCCATCGCATTTACCCCGCTCCTGGGTCATCGCCAATGTGGCTGTACATCCTGATTATCGGGGTCGCGGCATTGCCCGTCAGTTGATGGTCACCAGCATCGCTGCCATCAGCAAGCGTGGCGATATCCTGCTGCAGGTTGAAGAACGTAATGAGGTTGCAAAACATCTTTACGCCACTTTGAATTTTCGTGAAGAAGGCACGTTTACAATCTGGAAGCGTTCCAGTTCGACGCGCAAACCGCTCCCCACAGAGCAGCAAGATACCTATATCACCCGTCGCACACGCGGAGAATGGACGGAAGAAATTGCCCTCGCCCAAAAATGCCGTCCCTACGGGCAGGGTATAGGCTGGTTGCGGCCTCTAGATTCTTATTATTTTCGCAAACCGCTTTTGAAATCACTGCTCGATATTTTCAGTCTGCGCTCTGATGAGCGGTTGATTATCCGTTCAAAGAGAGACCGCAGTTTGCTCGCCAGTTTGTGGGTAGAGCGTGCATTTGGCTCTACAACAACCCAACTTACGCTGTTGGTAGATGAAGACTACGCCGCGCTCTATGGTGAGACACTGCTATATTCAGCATGTCGCCGCTTTGAAGGCGAAACTCTCACCATTGAGCATCCTACCCACGATGCCATTATCTCGTTTCTCCTACAAAAATTAGCCTTTCAGCCGCAGCGCACACTGATCCACATGCGCCATCGCGCGTAATATCCTCTTTCCCCTCTTGACGATGGCTGAGTAAAGAACCCTTTTAGAAGTTGAG
>CAZBPB010000186.1:6572-7762 GCA_964493565.1 uncultured Pleurocapsa sp.
CGGGTAACTGCCCTTTAAGACACTCACCCCGACCGAACGGTCGTGCCCTCTTATTTGGCGCGGGTGAGCGTCTAAAGGTGAACTTTTCTCACTGACAATGACTAAGCGGGTTTAAGAGTGAGGGCATTCCCCCCTACCCCTTCACGCTTCCAGCGAGCAACCCACGAATAAAGTAGCGCCCCAACAGCACATACACGATCAATGTAGGCACCGCCGCCAGGAATGAGGCCGCCATCTGCACGTTCCACTGCACAATCTGGCTTCCGGATAGATTTTGCAGCGCCACCGTTACCATTGGCGTGTTCTGCGCTACCGTCACCGCGAAGAGAAATTCATTCCAGATTTGCGTAAACTGCCAGATGATCACCACCACAAAGCCGGGCAAGCTGATGGGCAGCACAATTCTCATATACAACCCGAAGAAACCCGCGCCATCAATTGATGCCGCTTCCAGAAGTTCATCTGGCACTTCCGCGTAATAATTGCGGAAAATGAGCGTGGTAATCGGCAGGCCATAAACCACATGTACCAGAATTAGCCCCGGCAGGCTGTTGAACAACCCGACGCTGTTCAAAAACTGCACCAGCGGGATCAAAATTGCCTGATATGGAATGAACATCCCGAATAACATCAACGGAAAGACGATGTTTGCGCCGGGGAACTTCCACTTCGACAGCACATAACCGTTGATAGATCCCAGTATTGCAGAGATCGCCGTCGCTGGAACCACCAGCAGAAAACTGTTCGTCAAACCGGGCGCAAGGCGTTCATAGGCAGATTGCCACGCGTCTAACGAAAGTGCCTGCGGAAACTGCCACATGGTGGAAATATTGACTTCAGACGTGCCTTTGAAGCTGGTCACGATCACCATATACACTGGCAGCAGGAAAATTACCGCGAAGAAAACCAGCAAGGTATAGACCATCACCTTGCTCCATACACGACTCATAGAGCGGCGGGGAGTGGCTGTGGTTGCAGTCATGAGCGTTTTGCCTCCGATCGAAAGCTGTTGACCAGATAAGGCACGATGACCACCGCGACCAGCAGCAGCATCACGGTCGCAATTGCCGCGCCGCGTCCGAAATTCTGCCCACGGAAGGTTTCAAAGAACATATTCAGACCGGGCATATCTATCCGAAGGTTATCACCACCACCCATGACATACACAAGGTCAAATATTTTGAGCGAAA
>CAZBPB010000187.1:0-1223 GCA_964493565.1 uncultured Pleurocapsa sp.
GAAGGTTCGCGTATGACCTCCTTCGTTATTCCGTCATCATGGGCATATGCCAATGATCTGCCACCGATCGCCTACGACCTCGATGCCGCCAACGCGCTGCTCGATGAAGCAGGTTGGACCGATGGTGACGGCGATGGCGTTCGTGAATATCACGGCACCAACACCGACGTGACGCCCGAAGGCACTCCGTTGGCCTTCACCCTCTACACCAACGAAGGCAATGGCCGCCGCACCCAGATCGGCACCCTGATTCAGGACCAGCTGGCCAGCGCCGGTATTCAGGTGAACTTCCAGACCATTGACTTCAACACCCTGCTCGACATCATGGACAGCCAGACGTTCGACACCTTCATCCTCGGCTGGCGTAATGGCTGGCCGGATGATCCCGATGCAACCCAGTTGTTTACTGCTCAGGCAGACGTTGTGGGTGGCGGTAGCAACAATACCTCCTACTACAGCCCCGAGTTTGAAGCGCTGAACCTGCAAGCCAAGACTGTTCCCGGTTGCGCTCTCGAAGATCGCGCTACGCTGTACCGTGAAATGCAGGCTATCTTCCAGAACGACCTCGCTTACGTGCCGCTGTTCACTCAGGACGGCATGTACGCAGCGGGTCCGGAAGTAGCTCAATTTGGCCCCTATCCGTCGAACCTGTACTGGAACGTAGATTCCTGGGCACAGGCGACCCCGTAGTTAATATTTAGCACCATGTCAAGCGTGGGTCGGGCGCATTCACCCGACCCACGCTTCCAATACAATTATTGATTTCTTTCAAAACAGCCAAAGATTTTTATTTGTGGGCTTTTAGGTCGAAAATGTTGGGATGTTCACCACATCATGATTAAGTACACCCTGCGGCGGTTGCTGCAAGCAATACCTACCTTTCTTGGCATCACCCTCTTCTCATATCTGTTGATGACGGCTGCACCCGGTGGGCCTGTCGGCGCGCTCACTTTTAGCCCGAACGTCTCGCCGGAACAGCGTGCGCGTGTTGCAGTTCAGCTCGGCGTAAGTGACCCCTGGCCTGTGCAGTATCTACGCTGGTTGGCTGGTGATGACTGGATGCGCTGGGATACCGACGGTGATGGTTTTGCTGATAGTTCGGTGCTTATTCCAATCGGCGTTGATGCATCCGGTCACGCATGTTACGAAGCACCATGCGCCATCACTTTTGGCCCCGGTACTGGGAAGGGTGTAATTCGCGGCGACTTTGGGCGTTCTTTCTT
>CAZBPB010000187.1:1273-4034 GCA_964493565.1 uncultured Pleurocapsa sp.
CCCCGTTAGCGACATGATCGGTGAACGTGTTGCCGCAACCCTTGAGCTAGGGGCGGCGGCGCTGCTGCTTGGTCTCGCCGTCGGCGTACCCATTGGTATCGTCGCTGCTGTTCGAAAGGGCGGCGGTTTCGATAACTTCACCCGCATTCTAGCGGTATGTTTCAGCGCCATCCCAATTTTCTGGCTTGGTCTAATCCTTTTATTAGTATTTGGTTCTCGGTTAAATGTTCTCCCTATGGGAGGTCGCTGTCCACCCAGTTTAACCGGAGGATGCCCCCCGATCTGGGGTCGTGTTGAGTACCTGATTCTCCCTACCTTCGTGTTAGCAACCGGCGCAATCGCGGTCTATTCCCGCTACATGCGTGCCTCGATGCTAGACGTTCGCAGCCAGGATTATATGCGTACAGCGCAGGCAAAAGGCTTAAGCGGGCGTAACGTTTGGTTTAAGCATGGGGCGCGCAATGCCCTCATCCCCTTAGCAACGTTCCTTGGCCCTGCTATCACTGGCCTGCTCAGCGGCGCCGCCATTACCGAGCGTATTTTCTCATGGCCCGGGCTAGGGCGTTTCGCTGTAGACGGCGTGGTTTCGCAAGATTATCCCGTCGTGATGGCGGTCGTGATCATTGGTGCTGTGGCGACCATTCTGGGTTACATTCTCTCTGATATTTTGTACGCGTTAATCGATCCGCGTATTCGATTTGATTAAGGAATTTCGCGATGAGTACCACATCCACAACGGCAAGTGCCGTCCCCAAGTTGGAGCAGCAGGGAAAAAAGCGCGAAGTTGGCGAATCGCTTAGCCGTCTTGCAGCACGTCGCCTGAAGCGTGATAAGCTGACCTTAGCGGCTATCGCGCTGTTGATGGGGATCACTATTCTTTGCATTCTCGCGCAGCCCATTTCATCTGCTCTGAACGTCAGCTTCAACAAGACCAATGCAGACATCACCTTCCTGTCGCCTTCACTAACCCCGTATATTGGCGCCGATGGCGTGCCACAATATCACATTCTTGGCACCGATGATCTTGGGCGCGATCACCTGAGTCGCCTTCTCTACGGTGGTCAGGTTTCGCTGGCTGTAGGTTTTCTGGCAGCCCTGCTTTCACTCTCAATTGGCGTCTCATTAGGCATTATCTGCGGTTATTACGGTGGGCTAGTAGATGACGGCACCAACTGGGTCATATCTACGCTGAATTCGATCCCTTCGCTGTTCTTGCTGCTCATCATCGCGGCGGTCTTACAGCCCTCGCCAACAACGCTTATTCTTGTGCTCGGGTTCATCGGCTGGACAGGCACAACCCGTCTTGTCCGTGGTGAAACGCTCTCCCTGCGCGAGCGCGAATTTGTGGTCAGCGCCCGCGCTATTGGCGCTTCGCCATTCCGTATTATGCGCTCTCACGTGCTGCCCAACTTGTTCTCGGTCATCGTCATCACGCTCGCAATTGACATCGGCGCGCTGATTTTGACTGAGGCCGGTCTGAGCTTCCTTGGTCTCGGCATTAAAGAGCCGTTCCCCAGCTGGGGCAACATGCTCGTAAAGTCGCAGGAATACTTTACACTCGGGCCATATCTGGTGATCATGCCCGGTCTAATGATCTTCCTCACAGTGCTTTGCCTGTACGTCATTGGCGACGGCGTTCGCGACGCTTTCGACCCCACCGCCAAAGACTAATCAAATTTCATCATCTAACCCACGAAAGCAGCCTGCTCAGGCTGCTTTTTGTTTCTTTGCTACACGCGGGGCAATAGCTGTTACCTTATACAATTTGCCTGATAGACGCCATTACATGAACTGTTTGCGCCGGTATATCTCATCAGGCCGGCGGTAAATGTGTCTGATTTCGTCCGCTGTCAAAAATATCGGTTCGCCAGCGGCACATGCTCCGGCAAATATTGCCGCAGCCTTCACGCACATCGCCGTAGTATTTAACGCATCGGTAGCAGACTGCCCTAATACGATCAATCCGTGATTTGCCAGTAAGATCACTTTTGGTGGTTCGCCCCATTCCTCCACATACTGTCTTGTACGCAGGCGCATCTCAAGCGCCAGTGGAAGACCGGGATCGCTGTACGGTACAAAGACGGATTGCGGCCCGCACAAAACCACTTCATCCGGGAACATTCGATTTAAGGCAAAATCTTTTGCTCTGTTACTGCATAAAATCTGGTTCACCGCAACTGGATGCGTATGCGCAATCACCTGTGCGCCGAACTCGTGCAGCAGCATTGCATGAAATGTCACCTCAATAGATGGCCTCAGAGATGAAGCCGAATCCAGCTTACATTCCTCAAAAACATCATTCTGTGTGTTCGGTGATCGCTCACCATCCATCAGCTCAAGCAGCGGCGCAAAACGCACGCCGACAAAACCGGCTTCGGTGATCGTTCCCAGATGTTGACCGCTTGCCTTCACCCAGAAAGTGTCTTCATCCCTCCGCATCGAGGTATTGCCCTCGCCGATGATCGCCAGATTGCGTGCCGAATCGCCTAGCCAGTTACTTAGTATTACAAGAGCATCAAGAGTCAACTCATCCCTCATTAACTAAGCCGGGCGGCTCGATCACGTCTTATCCGATCCATCTCATCTCGCTCTGGGAATAGATAGCTATCGGTCAAAATCTTAGTTCAGAAAATCTTGCGTATGCATCTTCCCACCCCGCCTTAACATCGGGTTCGTAAATTTTCACCTGTGCAGATCGGTTCAAAATCGCGCGCGCCTCAGCCAGAGAGACGATCTTGCCCATCGAAATGAACTGCACCAT
>CAZBPB010000187.1:4094-7701 GCA_964493565.1 uncultured Pleurocapsa sp.
CGTTGCCTCGCTGGGGCCAGCATACACCGGGCAGCCCATCGCGTCTGCCGTCATCTGGCACAGCAGTGCGTTCTGCGAGCCGCCGCCAATAATATGCACCCGCGAGAACGTTTTTCCACTCGCCGCTGACATCCGTTCCAGCACATAGCGATATTTCAGGGCGAGGCTCTCATAAATTATCCGGAGCACTTGCCCATCATTTTCTGGCACAGGCTGCCCCGTGCGCAGGCAGTATTCACAGATGCGCGCGGGCATATCTCCCGGCGCAAGGAATGTAGGATCATCGGGGTCAATAAAACTCTTGAACCGTGCCTCATGCTCTGCAATCCGCGCAAGCTGATCATAACTATACTCGCGTCCGGCGGCCTTCCACGTCGCCCGCGATTGCTGTACTTGCCACATGCCCGAAACGTTCTTCAAAAAGCGATATGTATCTGCATAACCGCCTTCATTGGTCAGATTAGCTTGATACGCTGCTTCATTGATAATCGGCGCAGGCAGTTCCAGTCCAACAAGGCTCCATGTGCCACTGCTAATATACGCAAAGTCCTCTGCGGTCGTGGGTATGCCCACCACCGCGCTTGCGGTATCGTGTGTTCCCGGGGCAATGATCGGGACATCATGATACATGCCCGTCCGGCTGCCCGGCCGAACAATCGTCGGGAATATTTCCAGCGGCGCGCCAATCGCCTCCAGCGTCTCCCAATCCCAGTTTCCCGAACGCGGGTTGTAAAACTGCGTGGTGGTCGCGTGGGTAAATTCGCACACGCGCTGCCCACCCAGCCAGTACAAAAATAGATCAGCGATGGAAAGATAGGTAGAAGAGATATTCAGAACTGAACTCTTTGCGCGTATCATGCTGGCAAGCTGGTACAGTGTGTTCAACTGCATGAACTGCAAGCCAGTGCGCTCGAATATCTTTTGTCGGGGTACGCGCTCGAACACCCAGTCCATGATGTCATTCGTTCGCGCATCACGATAATGCACCGGGTTCGCAACCAGTTGCCCCGTCTTGTCCAGCAGCGCAAAATCTACGCCCCACGCGTCTAATCCGATACTCAACGCCCCGGCTTTGGCTGCTTCAACACCGATTTGGATTTCATGCCACAGCCGGAGCGCATCCCAGTACAACACGCCATGAGCTTGCACCGGGTTATTTGGAAAGCGGTGAATCTCTTCCTGCTGGAATCCAGAGTCGGTTAGCGTAACTGTTAGTACCCTGCCAGATTCTGCACCCAGATCAATTGCGACAACTCGATCCATCCCTCGTCTCACCCTTAACGTACGTACGCGGTGGGGACACCACCATCAACCGTGATCACGCCGCCTGTTGTCTTGGCGCTGCGCGGCCCGGCAAAAAACGCAATCGCTTCAGCCAGATCTTCCGGTAAAATTTCCACTTTTAGCGTATTACGCTTGCGGTAGAACTCATTTAAGTCCTCAACTTCTATCCCATACTGCGCCGCGCGGGCTTCTTTCCAACCTTCCGCCTCCCAGATGCTGCTGCCGCGAATCACTGCGTCTGGCAGCACTGAATTTACCCGTATCCCGAACTCGCCGCCTTCTTCAGCAAGGCAGCGCGCCATGTGAATTTCAGCCGCCTTAGCCGCGCTGTAAACCGCCGCGCCCTTACCCGCAGCAATACTGTTCTTACTGCCTACAAATACCACCGAGCCGCCAATGCCCTGCGCCCTGAATACCTTAAACACTTCCCGCGCAAACAGGAAATAGCCTTTGACCAGAATGCCCATTTGCTTATCAAAGTCGGCAACACTGGTCTCCACAATCGGCGCGCCACCTGCGACCCCGGCATTGTTCACCAGAACATCCAACCCCCCATATGCCAGCACAGTCTGCTGTAAGGCGTTCGCAACCTGTTCTTCTTGCGTCACATCGCATTGCACAAAGATTGCCCTACCCTTGCCGAATTTAGCAGTCAGGTCGGCAGCCGTCATTTCTCCACTTTCAGCGTTAATGTCCACAATCACCACATGCGCGCCTTCCTGTGCCATACGGAAGGCAGACGCGCGCCCGATCCCGCTTGCGCCGCCAGTAACCAGCACAATTTTTCCGGCAAAGTCCCGATCCGGCGGCGCTAGCTTCAGCTTGTACAGTTCCAACGGCCAGTATTCAATGTCATAGGCTTCTTTTGGCGAAAGGCTGACGAACCCGCCAATGGCCTCGCTTCCGCCTATCACCGAAATTGCGCGGTGATAAAGCTGGCGGCTCACATCGGCATTGGTCACGTCCTTACCCGTATTCACCATACCTAATCCGGGGATCAGGATCACGCGCGGCGCGGGATCCCGCATTTCATCGCCCGGTTCTTTCGATTCCTCAAAATACGCTTCATAACGCCGGTCGTAATCAGCAATTCCCTCTTTGAGCGCAGTTTTCAGCGTATCCACGCCTTGTTCTGGCAGCCAGTCCACGAACAGCGGCTGTCGCTTCACATGCACCAGATGATCCGGGCATGCTGCGCCAAGTTGACTAATCTCTCCCGTTCGCGCACTATTCGTGTAATCCAGTACCGCATCGCTGTCATCATGTTGCAAAATCGCATGCCGCCATCGAGACACTTCCCCACGAATCACCGGCAGCACTTCAGCAAACACTTTATTGCGCTGGTCTGCGCTCAACGCTTGCACCGTCAAATCGCCAAAGACCCGCTTACCCCGCGCCCGTTCAGCAATGTAATCTTCCGCTTCCTGAATGATCGCGATACTCTTGTCATAAGTCGTCTTGCTATCCGGCCCCCACGTGACCAGGCCATGCTTGCCCATCACCACACATTCAATGCCCGGATTTTCGACAACTTTCTGCCCGATCCATTTGCTGAGCGTGAAACCGGGGCGAATATACGGCACAAACGCCATCCGATCCCCATACACCTCGCGTGCAACGGCTTCTGCATCCGGCGCGCAGGCAAGGCTGATGATCGCATCCGGGTGTGTATGGTCAACGTGCGTACCCGGCACAAAGGCATGCAGCAGCGTTTCAATGCTCTGGCGCGGTCTACCCGGCTCAAATACGGTGCGCTCTAAATAAGCCACCATAGCCTCGTCGCTCATCACCTCACGCTCAAACAGCGGCAAAATCTCGTCCAGTTTGAGCAGTGCAAAGCCGCTTTCCTTGATATTGGCGATGTCCGAGCCAGACGCTTTCACCGCCAGCACCTGCGATTCACGTCCCGTATGGTCGGTCAGTTTCAGCTTTGCGCTGGTATTTCCACCGTAGATATTTACGACAGCTCTATCACTGCCCAGCAGGTTGCTGCGATAGACTAATCCATCAAGATCCGGTAGTTTCACCGCATCCGCGTCAATCCATAGCGTTTTTGGCATGTTGGATAGTACCTAAAATCCTTAAGATACTTGTCAAAAACTATTCAAAAGCTTTCGTTTCCTTTCATTATATATCATTCTATCGCGCTAGCTTTAGCTGTCAACTAAAAACTCAGGCAAAATTATCTCGATCGAGCAGCTAAAAGACTCAACGCTTGAAGCGAACGACCTGCACCTCCGTCACCATCTTCCGTACATCAGCAACGACAGCAGGCGGCGCGTCATCGGTGGTAATCAACCGTGAAATTTGTGAGAATCGGGCA